>NZ_WLUL01000012.1:0-55175 GCF_009706585.1 Providencia sp. wls1916 | reverse complement strand
AAAGACACCTTCGGGTTGTGAGGTTAAGCGACTAAGCGTACACGGTGGATGCCTAGGCAATCAGAGGCGATGAAGGACGTGCTAATCTGCGATAAGCGTCGGTAAGGTGATATGAACCGTTACAACCGACGATTTCCGAATGGGGAAACCCAGTGCAATTCGTTGCACTATCGTTTGATGAATACATAGTCAAACGAAGCGAACCGAGGGAACTGAAACATCTCAGTACCTCGAGGAAAAGAAATCAACCGAGATTCCCCTAGTAGCGGCGAGCGAACGGGGAGCAGCCCAGAGTCTTAATCAGCATTAGCATCAGGAGAACGGTCTGGAAAGGCCGGCAGTAAAGGGTGATAGCCCCGTATCCGAAGGTGTTAGTGTTGTGAACTCGACGAGTAGGGCGGGACACGTGTTATCCTGTCTGAATATGGGGGGACCATCCTCCAAGGCTAAATACTCCTGATTGACCGATAGTGAACCAGTACCGTGAGGGAAAGGCGAAAAGAACCCCGGCGAGGGGAGTGAAATAGAACCTGAAACCGTGTACGTACAAGCAGTGGGAGCACCCTTGTGGTGTGACTGCGTACCTTTTGTATAATGGGTCAGCGACTTATATTCTGTAGCAAGGTTAACCGTATAGGGGAGCCGTAGGGAAACCGAGTCTTAACTGGGCGAATGAGTTGCAGGGTATAGACCCGAAACCCGGTGATCTAGCCATGGGCAGGTTGAAGGTTGGGTAACACTAACTGGAGGACCGAACCGACTAATGTTGAAAAATTAGCGGATGACTTGTGGCTGGGGGTGAAAGGCCAATCAAACCGGGAGATAGCTGGTTCTCCCCGAAAGCTATTTAGGTAGCGCCTCGTGAACTCATCTTCGGGGGTAGAGCACTGTTTCGACTAGGGGGTCATCCCGACTTACCAACTCGATGCAAACTACGAATACCGAAGAATGTTATCACGGGAGACACACGGCGGGTGCTAACGTTCGTCGTGAAGAGGGAAACAACCCAGACCGCCAGCTAAGGTCCCAAAGTCATAGTTAAGTGGGAAACGAAGTGGGAAGGCTCAGACAGCCAGGATGTTGGCTTAGAAGCAGCCATCATTTAAAGAAAGCGTAATAGCTCACTGGTCGAGTCGGCCTGCGCGGAAGATGTAACGGGGCTAAACTATGCACCGAAGCTGCGGCAGCGATATGTAAATATTGTTGGGTAGGGGAGCGTTCTGTAAGCCTGTGAAGGTGTACTGTGAGGTATGCTGGAGGTATCAGAAGTGCGAATGCTGACATAAGTAACGATAATGCGGGTGAAAAACCCGCACGCCGGAAGACCAAGGGTTCCTGTCCAACGTTAATCGGGGCAGGGTGAGTCGACCCCTAAGGCGAGGCAGAAATGCGTAGTCGATGGGAAACGGGTTAATATTCCCGTACTGGTGATAATTGCGATGGGGGGACGGAGAAGGTTAGGCTGGCCGGGCGACGGTTGTCCCGGTTTAAGGATGTAGGCAGGTGAATTAGGCAAATCCGGTTCACTATATGCTGAGGTCTGATGACGAGTCACTACGGTGGCGAAGTAGCTTATACCCCGCTTCCAGGAAAAGCCTCTAAGCTCTAGATTATCATTAATCGTACCCCAAACCGACACAGGTGGTCAGGTAGAGAATACTCAGGCGCTTGAGAGAACTCGGGTGAAGGAACTAGGCAAAATGGTGCCGTAACTTCGGGAGAAGGCACGCTGGCATTAGGTGAAGTGATTTACTCATGGAGCTGAAGCCAGTCGCAGATACCAGCTGGCTGCAACTGTTTATTAAAAACACAGCACTGTGCAAACACGAAAGTGGACGTATACGGTGTGACGCCTGCCCGGTGCTGGAAGGTTAATTGATGGGGTTATCCGTAAGGAGAAGCTCTTGATCGAAGCCCCAGTAAACGGCGGCCGTAACTATAACGGTCCTAAGGTAGCGAAATTCCTTGTCGGGTAAGTTCCGACCTGCACGAATGGCGTAATGATGGCCAGGCTGTCTCCACCCGAGACTCAGTGAAATTGAACTCGCTGTGAAGATGCAGTGTACCCGCGGCAAGACGGAAAGACCCCGTGAACCTTTACTATAGCTTGACACTGAACATTGAGCCTTGATGTGTAGGATAGGTGGGAGGCTTTGAAGCGTGGACGCCAGTCTGCGTGGAGCCAACCTTGAAATACCACCCTTTAATGTTTGATGTTCTAACGTAGCCCCGTAATCCGGGGTGCGGACAGTGTCTGGTGGGTAGTTTGACTGGGGCGGTCTCCTCCCAAAGAGTAACGGAGGAGCACGAAGGTTGGCTAAGCATGGTCGGACATCATGCGGTTAGTGCAAAGGCATAAGCCAGCTTGACTGCGAGAGTGACGGCTCGAGCAGGTACGAAAGTAGGTCTTAGTGATCCGGTGGTTCTGTATGGAAGGGCCATCGCTCAACGGATAAAAGGTACTCCGGGGATAACAGGCTGATACCGCCCAAGAGTTCATATCGACGGCGGTGTTTGGCACCTCGATGTCGGCTCATCACATCCTGGGGCTGAAGTAGGTCCCAAGGGTACGGCTGTTCGCCGTTTAAAGTGGTACGCGAGCTGGGTTTAGAACGTCGTGAGACAGTTCGGTCCCTATCTGCCGTGGGCGTTGGAAGATTGAAAGGGGCTGCTCCTAGTACGAGAGGACCGGAGTGGACGCACCACTGGTGTTCGGGTTGTCATGCCAATGGCATTGCCCGGTAGCTAAGTGCGGAAGAGATAACCGCTGAAAGCATCTAAGCGGGAAACTTGCCTTGAGATGAGTCTTCCCTGACTCTTTAAGGGTCCTAAAGGAACGTTTAAGACTAAGACGTTGATAGGTTGGGTGTGTAAGCGTAGCGATACGTTGAGCTAACCAATACTAATGAACCGTGAGGCTTAACCTGACAACACCGAAGGTGTTTTCGAGATGAGAGATTAAGTTGATTTTCAAAGCAAGTGAGAAGCCGAAAGGTGAAGGACACACAGCTTGTTCAAGATTGAAGTTCTGGTTTAAGAGAAAACTTAGACGGGAATAAACAGAATTTGTCTGGCGGCAATAGCGCGGTGGTCCCACCTGACCCCATGCCGAACTCAGTAGTGAAACGCCGTAGCGCCGATGGTAGTGTGGGGTCTCCCCATGTGAGAGTAGGGAACTGCCAGACATTAAATTAGCCGAGAAGCCACCCATTGGGTGGCTTTTTTGCGTTTGGGGGAAATGAATAATTGGTAATACATTGGCTTATTGTGACCCTAGTTATAAAAACTCTGTTATAAAAACCATTATTTTCACAATTGATTAAAATTAATAATCGCTCATCGAAATTAATTGATTATCATTTAAGCATCTAACACATTATTCTTTCTCTATTTTTTACACAGAATTCCCCCTCAATTACTCTAATGTAAAATATAATAGGTAAGTATTGTTAAATTGATGTTTAATTCCATTATTCATATACTATTAAAAATGGTTATTTTTAATCAATTAAGATGTTGAATTGTTAAATTTAGCGGAAAGAAGATGAGCATTCATCAAATAGGTGGGTTATATGAATAAAATGAAAAGCAGCAATAGCCAGATTTTTGAGCAGATTATTTCTGTGAATAAACAGCAAGAGAATGAATTTAACAATGGACAAGATGGCGCCATTATCCTTTCACTGTTAGTTATGTTTTTTATACCCTTCTCTTTACTCGTGATGGTGAAAAATCACCTTGGGTTAGAGAACAATGCTATGGCAATTGTTTCAGTGGTTGTTCTTAGTATTGGAATTGCCGCTGGTTTATATAAAAGCTTTAGAATAGGGGCTAAGTTTGTCGATAAACGCCCTATGTTGGAGCAATTGCTTTCGCGTTATACACCTAAAGATAAAGCGGAGTATCAAAAGTTACTCGTTGAAAAGCAAAGTAACCCTCAAGGCTTTTATGCTTTAGTAGAAGATTGGTTAGCAATAGAAAAACGCGCTTACGCCAATTAAGTCTAAGCATTAAAAAAGCGACTCATTTGAGTCGCTTTTTTGTTTCTATCGATGAATTTAGTGAGATTTGCCTTGCTCAATACCTAAGCCAATTTGTGAGCGTACAAACTGCTCTTTAAAGCGGGCTCTTTCCATTTTACCTCTCTCTGAATTATCGGTGACTGAGAATAGCCAAGATGCCGTAAACGCGACAATCAAGGAGAAGAATGCTGGGTATTCATAAGGGTAAATCGGTTTTTCATGATGCAGAATAGTCACCCAGATTGTTGGGCCTAAAATCATCAGAACAACCGCTGTAATCAGGCCTAACCAACCACCCGCAAGAGCACCTCGCGTGGTTAACTTGCTCCAATACATTGATAGTAGGATGATTGGGAAGTTACAGCTTGCCGCAATAGAGAAGGCTAAGCCCACCATGAAGGCGATATTTTGTTTCTCGAACAAAATTCCTAAACCAATTGCTACGAAGCCAAGGATCACCACGGTAATTTTTGATACGCGCAATTCATCGCGTTCATCGGCTTTACCATTTTTAATCGCCATCGCATACAGGTCGTGGGAAACCGCAGACGCACCCGCCAACGTTAAACCAGCAACAACCGCGAGAATGGTGGCGAAAGCAACCGCAGAGATAAACCCAAGGAAGAAGTTTCCACCTACAGCATCGGCGAGGTGTACCGCTGCCATGTTGGTACCACCGATTAAGGCGCCAGCTGCATCTTTAAAGTCAGGGTTTGAGCTAACCAGAACGATAGCTCCAAAACCGATGATAAATGTCAGAATGTAGAAGTAACCGATAAATCCAGTCGCGTAGAACACGCTCTTACGGGCTTCTTTTGCATCGCTAACGGTGAAGAAGCGCATAATGATGTGAGGTAAACCTGCTGTACCAAACATCAAGGCCAATCCAAGAGACAAGGCGGATATTGGGTCGGAAACCAGTCCTCCGGGGCTCATAATGGCGATACCATTTTTATGTACTTCAACGGCTTCTTTAAATAACGTATTGAAGTTGAAGCCGACATGTTTCATGACCATAACAGCCATAAAGGTTGCGCCTGCGAGTAACAAAATGGCTTTGATGATCTGTACCCATGTGGTTGCGAGCATCCCACCGAATAGGACATACAGCACCATCAATATCCCAACAATCACGACAGCAATATGATAGTTAAGCCCAAATAACAGCTCTATCAGCTTTCCTGCCCCAACCATCTGAGCGATTAGGTACAGTGCCACAACCACTAAGGAGCCCATTGCAGACAGAATGCGGATAGGTCTTTGTTGTAATCGATATGACGCGACATCCGCGAAAGTATAGCGACCTAAATTTCGTAAGCGCTCGGCAATTAAGAACAGAATAATTGGCCAGCCAATTAAGAAGCCGATGGAATAGATAAGCCCATCGTATCCCGAAGTATAAACTAGAGCCGAGATCCCTAAGAATGAAGCTGCGGACATAAAGTCACCCGCAATTGCCATTCCATTTTGGAAACCCGTAATTTTTCCGCCGGCAGTATAGTAATCAGAGCGAGAGCGAGTTCTTTTTGAAGCCCAGTAAGTGATATAAAGCGTAAAACCCACAAACAGCAAGAACATCACAATGGCTTGAATATTGACAGGTTGACGCTCAACATCGCCTGTCAGGGCATCAGCGAACGCCATTGACGAGGTAAAAAACAGAATAAGTGAGAGCAAGACTTTCATTTTTCTACCTCTTTTAAGATTTCGGCGGTTAAGCGGTCAAATTCACTGTTAGCACGGATGACATATAAACCCGTTAAGATAAACGAGATCACAATCAGCCCAACGCCTACAGGAATACCGCGGGTGATATAGGAACCTTCAGTTATTGGGGTTCCTAGCCAGCTTGGATCAAACGCGATAAGAAAGATAAAACCAACATACAGAACTAACGTTATTGCAGATAACAACCATGAAAAGCGACTACGTTTTCTCACTAATTCTTGAAAGAGAGGGTTCGCCTCGACCTTTTCGTAAGCAGTAGCATTCATCAGAGTTCTCCTCTGTTATTGTATTATTGGCATACTCTGATAGCTCAAAGGCGGATTTTAGGGCGACACATGGCTACCCAAGGAATTAACTGGGTATTCGGTCAGACTCTATTTTCTGCTGATTGAGTGATGCTGAGTATTGATTTTAGGTCGCCCGAAGGCGACCTGTAGTGCCATGAGCTATCTACACAACTATTTATATAGCTACGAGATACTCATTGACTGTTTTTCTTCGAGCAGTTTTTCGACAACACCTGGATCTGCCAGTGTGGAAGTATCTCCAAAATTACTGGTATCACCTGATGCAATTTTTCGTAGGATACGGCGCATAATCTTACCGGAACGCGTTTTCGGTAAAGAATCTGTCCAATGCAAAACGTCTGGCGTGGCAATCGGACCAATTTCTTTACGAACCCAATTACGCACTTCAGTGTACAACTCTGGGGATGGTTCTTCGCCAGAAATCAACGTGACATAGGCATAGATTGCCTGCCCTTTGATGCTATGAGGAATACCCACGACAGCAGCTTCAGCAACCTTCGGATGTGAAACGAGGGCAGATTCAATTTCTGCTGTCCCTAAACGGTGACCTGAAATATTCAGGACGTCATCAACACGACCTGTGATCCAGTAATAGCCATCTTCATCACGACGCGCACCATCACCACTAAAGTACATTCCTTTAAAGGTGGAGAAATAGGTTTGTTCGAAACGTTCATGGTCTCCAAACAGGGTACGAGCTTGACCCGGCCAAGAATCCACAATGACTAAGTTACCTTCCGTTGAGCCATCGAGCGGCTCACCAAGGTTATCAACCAATGCAGGGCGAACGCCAAAGAATGGCAGTGTTGCTGAACCTGGTTTTAACATCGTTGCACCCGGCAGTGGTGTGATCATGAAACCACCGGTTTCCGTTTGCCACCATGTATCAACCACTGGGCAGCGGCTGTTCCCCATTTTCTTGTAGAACCATTCCCACGCTTCTGGGTTGATTGGCTCACCGACCGATCCCAAAATACGTAGAGAATCGCGCTGGGTACCTTCAATCGCTTTATCACCTTCCGCCATCAGTGCACGAATAGCAGTTGGTGCGGTATATAGGATATTGACTTGGTGCTTATCAACGACTTGAGCCATGCGGTTAACCGCTGGATAATTTGGCACACCTTCGAACATTAAGGTTTTTGCACCATTAGATAACGGTCCATAAAGCAGATAGCTATGACCCGTTACCCAGCCCACATCCGCCGTACACCAGTAGACTTCATTTTCATGATAATCAAAGGTGTATTTGAATGTCAGCGTTGCATAAACCAGATAACCGCCCGTGGTGTGGAGAACCCCTTTAGGTTTACCTGTGGAGCCGGAAGTGTAGAGAATAAACAGCGGATCTTCTGCATTAATCTCTTCCGGTGGGCAATCTGCGCTTACGCCTTGGATAACGTCGTGCCACCAAAGGTCACGGCCTTCAACCCAGCTTGGTGCATTACCTGTACGGCGGTAAACAATCACATTCGCGACGGTAGTGACTTGTGGGTTTTGCAGTGCATCGTCCACGTTCTTTTTCAGTGGAATAGCGCGACCTGCACGCAAGCCTTCATCAGAGGTGATGATAAGCTTAGCTTTACAGTCAATAACGCGCCCAGAGACTGCCTCAGGGGAGAATCCCGCAAAGATGACGGTATGGATAGCACCGATACGCGCACATGCCAGCATCGCGACAGCGGCTTCAACCACCATTGGCATATAGATAGCGACGACATCCCCTTTGCGGATGCCTTGCTTCTTAAGAACGTTTGCGAACTGGCACACATCATGGTGCAGCTCACGGTAAGTGATATTTTTTGATTGGTTAGGGTCATCACCTTCCCAGATGATAGCGGTTTGGTCGCCACGAGTGGCTAGGTGACGGTCTAAACAGTTAGCGCTCAGGTTTAAGGTGCCATCTTCGAACCAGCGGATATTGACATGCCCTGGATCGAATGAGGTGTTCTTAACGCGAGTGTAAGGTTTAATCCAATCAACGATTTTCCCTTTTTCGCCCCAAAATCCTTCGGGGTCTTGAATCGAGCGTTGGTACTCATCGTTATACTGTTGTTCGTTTATCAGGGCATTTTTAGCAATATTAGCAGGAACGGGATGTTTAGTTATTTGTGTCATATTATTATCTCCTTGCAGATGTTAATAGTATGTCAAAAAACAGTTAACTGAAGTATGGATGGTTACTTTGTTTTTCTTTTGAGCGGAAGATCACGTATTAATAGTAATGGGATTTGCAGTATGATCATTTGATGCTAAATCCATGATTGAAATAAAAATTCAAAAATATAACTAACATTAGAATTAAAGAAAAACAAAGGCGAATTATAGTGGTATTAGTTACTGAATAATCTATTGATGATAGTTGTTGGAAAAATCCACAGAATTCACATGGATATGATAATCATTTTCATTAACACTAAAATAACTATAATGGGTGCGTGGTTAAAAACACGCAGTTACTGAAATCCTAATTCAGTCTGTGAGGTAGAAAGATAAGTCACTGGAGACAAACAATATGAGTTATACATTACCTGCTTTACCTTATGCTTACGATGCGCTGGAACCTCATTTTGATAAACAAACCATGGAAATCCATCACACCAAGCACCACCAAACTTACGTGAATAACACCAATACCGCCTTAGAAAAACTGCCTGAATTGGCGGGTTTGGATATTGATGTGTTAATCCAAAAATTAGACCAAATCCCCGCAGATCAACGTACTTTTGTACGTAATAACGCGGGCGGCCACTCAAACCATAGCCTGTTCTGGAAAGGGTTAAAATTAGGTACTGACCTGCAAGGCGAACTGAAAGCCGCTATTGAGCGTGACTTTGGTAGCGTTGATGCCTTTAAAGATCTGTTCGAAAAAGCCGCAGCTTCCCGTTTTGGTTCTGGCTGGGCGTGGCTGGTATTAAAAGCCGATGGCAAACTGGCTGTGGTTTCTACTGCAAACCAAGACAGCCCATTAATGGGTGAAGCAATTTCCGGCGCTTCAGGTTACCCAATCCTTGGTTTAGATGTTTGGGAGCACGCTTACTACCTGAAATATCAAAACCGTCGCCCTGACTACATCAAAGCTTTCTGGTCAGTTGTGAACTGGGATGAAGCAGCAAAACGCTTCGCAGAAAAAACCAAGTAATTTTTTTGCTAACTGATTTTTTTAATAAGCGCGGTTCTTAGGAGTCGCGTTTTTTGTTTTTACCGTCGGTATAACGTTGTTATCTCTACGGTCATTCTTTATGATGAAAACTCTTTCTGGCTGGGTTATCGGGAGCAAAACGGTGAAAATACATCCTCAAGTTTTTATTGGTACCATTCAAAGCACTGCCCATTGTGGAGTTAGCGCTATTCATAAGCGAGCAGTGGATGGGGTATTAACTTTAAACAGCTTAGGCATTGAAGGGGATGAACAAGCAGAAACGCGTTTTCACGGTGGGCCTGATAGAGCGTTATGTCATTACCCGCAAGAACATTATGAATTTTGGCGACAACGATACCCGCAATTAGAGGATTTATTCCTTCCTTCCGCTTTTGGTGAAAACCTGTCAACTCAAGGAATGACCGAAGAAAACGTTTTTATCGGTGATATTTATGCTTGGGGTGACGCACGTATTCAAGTCACTCAACCGCGTTCCCCTTGTTATAAACTCAATGGGTTAACGGGAGTGGAAAATTTTGCTCAAGTCATGCAGGACGAAGGTCGCTGTGGTTGGTTATATCGAGTCATTAAAGGCGGTAGTGTCGGTATGGATACCCCACTTAAACTCTTGAGCCGTAATAGTGATGTCTCTATGCAAGAAGCGATTATGATAGCTTTCCATGCACCGTATGATGAAGAGTTGTATCGTCGATTATTGTCTGCGGCGGGGCTATCGGCGAGTTGGAGCCTGACGATGCAAAATCGGTTAGAGCATCATAAAATTGAAGAGTTTAGCCACCGTTTATTTGGTCGACGCGGCTGATGGTTTATCACTGTCATTAGGATTGAGGAAAACAGCATGCAGTACGATTTAAATGACCTCTATTATTTCGTTAAAGTCGTTGAATATGGTGGTTTTTCTCAAGCAGGTGCGGCGCTTGGGATCCCAAAATCAAAACTCAGTCGTCGTATTGCCGACTTAGAGCAAAAACTAAATGTCTCACTGATTTATCGATCAACACGGCAATTTCATGTCACTGATATTGGACAAGTTTTTTATCTGCAATGTAAGAATGTCGTGGAAGAAGCGGATATCGCCCATGAACTGATTTGCTCAGTACAAACACATCCCAAAGGTACTATTAAGCTCTCTTGCCCCGTTACTTTATTACAAGTCTATTTGCAGGATTTACTGATTGATTTTATGGAAAAATACCCTGATATAGATGTGCAAATTCTGGCAGTTAACCGCCCCGTCGATGTGATCAGTGAAGGGTTGGATTTGGCATTACGCGTACGTTCATTACCCCTGGATGATTCTGGAATGATGATGAAAGTGTTGGGGTATTCTCGGCGGATATTAGTTGCAAATCCAAGCGTATTCCGTGAAAAAGGGGAACCATCAACCCCTGAACAGCTGGTGGATTACCCAGTTCTTGCCAATACGGAGCATTCACAGCGTTACACTCTATCTTTAAAAAACAGTGATGAGCTGAGTGTAACTGTGCATGTCACTCCCAAGCTAGCCACCACCGATATTTTAACGTTATACCGTGCTGCGGTAAGAGGGCTGGGGATCGCCCGTATACCCCGAGGTGTGGTTGAAAATGAGTTAAAAAGTGGTGAATTGGTGGAAGTGTTGCCAGATTGGCAATTTCCAGAAGATATCATTCATGCTGTGTACCCTTCCCGTAAAGGGTTGTTACCCGCAGTTCAGTTATTTCTAACTTATTTGGCTGAGAATATGGTGGCTGGGAAAAAATAAAGTCCCCTGAAAAAATTCAGAGGACTTTATGGTTATCTGGCATTCGCGATCCGACCAAATTTACCGCTATTAAAATCATTCACGGCTTCGTTGATTTCCTGGCTCGTATTCATCACAAATGGGCCATATCCCACCACTGGCTCATCGATAGGATCACCGCTAAGCAGCAGTACTAAAGCCTCATCGGTGGTGGCTTCTAACAGCACATTGCTATCAGTAGCATCGAGGATCATCAACTCACCTTCATTCAATGCAGTATGACCATCCACAAATAGGCTGCCTTTCAACATCACCAGTCCAACATTGCGACCAGTTTTGGTTGGCAATCCCACGACTTTCCCTTTATTCAGACGCAGATCCCAGACATCAAGGGCGGTAAATGTGCGTGCGGCGCCTGTGTTGCCTAGATAGTCGCCTGCAATGACCCGTAATGTGCCCGCTTCATTCGGTAAGTTAATGGTCGGGATAGCATCGCGAGTCAGCAATTGGTAACCCGGTGCAGCCAGCTTATCTTTAGCGGGTAAGTTGACCCACAACTGCACCATATCCAAAGTACCGCCATTTTTCATAAAGTTATCAGACTGATATTCTTGATGAAGTATTCCTGATGCCGCTGTCATCCACTGCACATCACCCGGTCCGATAACCCCACCTTCTCCCGTAGAGTCGTGGTGAGCCACTTCGCCGTCATACACGATGGTGACGGTTTCAAAGCCTTTATGTGGATGCTCGCCAACACCACGATTATCCCCTTCAGATGCTGGGAATGGGTGCGGACCCGCTCTGTCCAACAGTAAGAATGGGTTCAGGTATTTCCCGTGGTTGCTATAACTAAACATGGAGCGAACAGGGAAACCATCACCAACCCAGTGGCTACGTAGGGATTGATAAATACCAATAATCTTTTTCATGGTGAGACTCCAAACTGGTTTTATAAACTGATCAGTGTTATGAACTAATCATTTCGATGAACCAATAATAGAAGAGCCAAAGCAGGGTGAGTAGAGGCAAAAATAGGTTTGATTGTTCTATAAATAGAACAATGTAGTCATGGATGAGTGAGTTAAATGTCGGTTTCTAGTATGCTTCGGGTTAGCAAAAATCGGAGCGTTCCTCTTCATTTATTCATCTTAAACATGAACGATCAAGAATACTAAATAGGTATGATGTCTCCGAGTAAACCTGTGATTCCGATAAAAGGATTGTTATGAAAACAACTAATATCGCCATGGCATTTTCTGTTGCCTTCATGTTGTCTGGCTGCCTTTCTCAGCCAGCGCCTCAGTATGACAACAATGGTATACAGTTAGAAGAGTTTAAAGAGCTAGAAAGCTTGAGAATGCCAGAGCTGGATATTCCTGAAGGGGCGCCGGACGGGGACTATATTGAACGTTATGGAAATGGTGCCATTCAGTTTAAATCGTGGGTGAAAAACAACTGCTTAGATAAAAGCATTACGGTTTATTATAAAAATGGTCAGCCAAAAATGTTTATTCCTATAAAAAATTGCAAAGTGGATGGTGTCATTAAGTCTTACCATCCTAATGGAAATTTAGATACCGAGATGGGATATAGCAATGACCGACTCAACGGCGATTATAAATCCTATTACGACACGCCAAAGAATAATCTGCATCTTAAAACGAGTTTTGTTAATGGGGTTGCGGAAGGTGTTCTTGAAGAGCGCGGACAGGATGGCGAGCTATTAAAGCAGGGTCTGATTAAAGACGGTAAGTTATATACCGCGAAGTAAGTGGATTACAGATAAAATAAAAGCCAATTAACTGTGAGAAAGTTAATTGGCTTTTTGCTATTGAATAGCGATGTAAGATTAAAGCTGTGGGCGTTTTACAAAGCCGATTGCATCGTAAACCTTGTCTAAGGTTTCTTGAGCGCGAGCCGCTGCTTTGGTCGCGCCTTCATCCATAATTTGGTTTAGCAGCGCTTCATTATTGCGGAACTCATGGTAACGAGCTTGTAAGTTAGTCAGCATGTCGGAAACTGCTTCCGCGACCACACCTTTCAGATGACCGTACATTTTGCCTTCAAACTCGGCTTCCAGCATTTTCACGCTTTTGCCTGTCACGCCAGCAAGAATATCTAGCAGGTTAGAAACACCCGCTTTGTTTTCAACATCGTAGCAAATACGTGGTGGCTCTTCAGAGTCAGTCATGGCACGCTTGATTTTCTTCACAACGGATTTCGGATCTTCCAACAGCGCAATCACGTTATTGCGGTTGTCATCAGACTTAGACATTTTCTTGGTTGGCTCTTGTAATGCCATCACGCGAGCGCCGCCATCAGTTGGGATAAATGGCTCAGGTACGGTGAAAATATCTCCGTAAATGGCATTGAAGCGCTGAGCAATATCACGGCTCAGTTCAAGGTGCTGTTTCTGGTCAATTCCAACAGGAACTTGGTTAGTTTGGTAAACCAGAATATCGGCAGCCATCAGAACTGGGTAGTCAAACAGACCGGCGTTGATGTTTTCTGAGTGGCGAGCAGATTTGTCTTTGAACTGGGTCATGCGGCTCAGTTCACCGAAATAGGTGTAGCAGTTTAGTGCCCAGCTCAGTTGTGCATGTTGTGGCACATGTGACTGAACAAAAATGGTGCTTTTCTTAGGATCAATACCGCAAGCTAAGTAGAGCGCTAATGTATCAAGGGTTCTTTTACGCAGTTCAACAGGGTCTTGGCGAACGGTAATGGCGTGTTGGTCAACGATACAGTAGATGCAATCATAATCATCTTGCATTTTAACCCACTGACGTAACGCACCCATGTAGTTACCGATGGTTAATTCACCGGAAGGCTGTGCGCCGCTGAATACAATAGGTTTCTGGGTTTGTTTAGATTTCTCAGTGGGTGTGCTCATTTCTTTGTATGTCCTTGTAGTATTTTTATACCCTGTTAAGTTTCGAGCCACGCCGTTGGTGACTCGAATTATTGGGGATTTTATTTTGATAAATCAATAACGGAGAGTAGCTCAGAAAAGTGGCTTAACACGTAGTCGGGCTCGGTAATTGCGATTGATTCACCATAGTTGTAGCCGTAGGTTAACCCTACACTTGGGCAGCCTGCATTGTGGGCTGCGATAATATCATTACGGGAATCGCCGACAAAAAGCAATTCTTCTTTGCGTAAACCGAACTGACCCATTGTTAAATAGAGTGGCGCTGGGTGCGGTTTGGTTTTTACCACATCATCGCCACCAAGTACTAATGAAAAGTAGCTATCGATGCCCAGCTTTTCGAGTAATGGCGCCACAAATGGGGTTGGTTTGTTGGTTACAATCGCCATAGGCAAGTTGTGTTTCGCAATGGTTTCAAGGGTCTCTTTGACCTCAGGGAACAGCTGGCTACCGGTATTAACGGTCGTCGCATAATGTTCATCGAAGCGGATACGAGCTTGCTTTTTCAGCTCTGGCGTTACAGTCATTCCCGCCCATTCTAGCGCACGCTCTACGAGCATATCAGCGCCGTTACCTACCCAGATGGAGACACGCTCTTTGCCTGCTGGTGGTAAGTTAAGCTCTTCGAGGGTCTTGTCGATGGCGTCGGCTAAACCGCCGGCGCTGTCAACAAGGGTTCCATCCAAATCAAACGCAATCGCTTTAATACTCTCTAAAACCGCATATGTCATTGAGATACCTTTTTCAATTCTTGGTGCATTTCATCGATGACTTTTTTGTAATCTGGCTGATCAAAAATCGCGGAGCCAGCAACGAAGGTGTCTGCACCTGCTGCGGCAATTTCTGCAATGTTATTGACCTTCACGCCACCATCGACTTCTAAGCGAATATCATAACCACTTTCGTCAATCAATTTACGAACTTGGCGCAATTTGTTCAGGGTTTGTGGGATAAAAGATTGACCGCCGAATCCTGGGTTAACAGACATCAGTAGGATCATATCAACTTTATCCATCACATAATCGAGATAGCTAAGTGGGGTCGCTGGGTTAAATACCAGACCCGCAGTACAACCATTCTCTTTGATGAGTTGTAAGGTTCTATCGATGTGCTCGCTGGCTTCTGGGTGGAAACTGATGTGAGTCGCACCCGCTTTAGCGAAATCTGGAATAATGCGATCGACCGGTTTAACCATTAAGTGAACATCAATCGGGGCGGTGATACCGTAATTGCGCAGGGCTTTACAGATTGGTGCACCGAACGTGAGGTTCGGTACATAGTGGTTGTCCATCACGTCGAAATGGACAATGTCTGCGCCCGCAGCAAGAACTTTGGCGGTATCTTCGCCTAAACGTGCAAAGTCAGCAGATAAAATAGATGGGGCAATGAGAAAATCTTTCATAATTGTCTCCGATTATTCGTCGTTATCTGACAGCACCTATGATTTTTTAGATGCTCCCGCTCCCGCATATAAAGCCAAAAGCTCGTTGACTTTGGCACGGTTCAAAATATTTCTACTAATGGTGCGACGCACTTTTACGATATGTAACTGTGCTTGATAATACCACTCTCGAGTCACCGGGGTCTCATGATTTGAGATAAGAACTGGGATCTTGCGCTCAGATGACAACTTATGTGCCAAAAAAGCCAGATTCTGTTGTTCTTGCGCACTAAAGGCGTTGGTGTGATAGGCCGTAAAATTAGCGGTATCAGACAGCGGTGCATAAGGTGGATCGCAGTAGATGACTGAGCCATCCTGCGCATCGAGTAATGTTTTGCTGTAAGACTGCGTCACAAAGGTCGCTTTCTGAGCTTTTTCAGCAAACCACAGTAATTCGTCTTTCGGAAAATAGGGTTTTTTATAGCGCCCGAAAGGCACATTGAATTCACCACTTAAATTATAGCGGCATAGTCCGTTATAACAGTGGCGGTTAAGATACAAAAAGAGAATGCTACGTTTAGCTGGGTCATCTGATTGGTTAAATGCTCGGCGCATTAAATAATACTGTTCAGAGGTATTAAATTCAGGTGTGAACAGTTGCTGAGCTTCTTCGATAAAAGCATCAGAGCGATATTTAACCGTGTTGTAGAGGTTGATAAGATCGCTGTTAATATCTGCAAGTACGTACGAATCGTAGTTGGTATTTAAAAATACCGATCCTGCACCAACAAAAGGTTCTATTAAGCAATCTCCTTGTGGAAGATGTTTTTTGATCTCGTCCACAAGCGGGTATTTACCCCCAGCCCATTTTAAAAAAGCGCGTTTTTTTTTCATGCCGTCTTATTATTACAATCGTTTAAGAGCCGCCACTTGGCGGCTCTTTCAGGACAACATTATGCGCCCGGGGAAAAACGTTGTTATTTTTGATCCTGTTTAACTTGTTTCATATTACGCACCCACGGTTTTTTCGCTTGCACTGCGGCAGGTAAGGCTGCAATTGCATTTTTTGCTTCGCTCACTGAGCTGTAATTTCCGTGGATCAATACATACCAAGTTTGGCCATTACGAATGGTTTTATACACTTGATAGTTAGCAAGTTTATTCTCTTTTGCGAAAGCTTCCAGTGTATCTGAACGACTTGCGCTACTTAATTGCAATGTATAGCTTCCAGAGGGGGCTGCAACGGTACTACCACTTTGGCTTGTGCTAGTTGCTGGCTTAGTAGTTGTTTTTGGCTGAGCAGGTTGTTTTTGTTCAACAGGCTTAGTCGCTTTTGGTTGTGTTTTTTCTGGGGTGACAGGTTTAACTGTTGGCTGTTTTTCCACAGGTTTGACTTGTGGTGGTGTCAACGGTGTCACATTTTGTGGTGGCGTCGTGGTGCTTTCAGACGGCAGGTTTTGACCTTGGTTGAGAGCGTCGGCAACATCACCTGGAATTTCAATACGTTCACCAAGACCATTTTGTTGAGTCTGAGTGTCTGCTTGAGTTGGCATTGGGTTAATTTGCTGACCATTTAACTCTTGCGCTTGGCTTGTTTGCGGTTGCGTTGTGGATTGAGTATCTGAGTTGGTCAGTGATGAAGAACCTGATAAATCGATATTACGCTGATTAGCGCTATCATTTTGTAATTTCTCATGTTCTGTTGGTGCTTTTAATGCGGAACTGATTGCAATGATCAGCAGAAGCAGCACTAAAACGCCGACACCGATCATGATGTGTTGACGTGATAACGCAATTTTTGGCTTAGCTGCCGCAGCAGGACGCGCACGTCCGGTTGGTCTATCTGATGTATCAGGCCTTAAATCATTCTGTACTTGAGGCTGATTGTCTGGTTTAAATTCGTCCATTTTCCTCTCCCGAAATTAGTTCGCCTGTGTAGAGATGAAATGTCTCTTATCATTACGACCTGTTCACGACTAAGCAATTGCTTCTGCTCACTTTTAAAGAATAGATTGTTTAGCAATTTCATTCCAATTTCAATGAGATTGCGACCACCTTACTTCGTTACTCGTTATAGGTGCTAGGCGTGCGTATAATTTAACGGCTTTAGTTGATATCTGCCAGTAACATTTTAAAACCCCTGAAAATATTCAGGAGCCAATTAATGATTTTTACTTAGTTCAGTAATAATTTATGGCATACAAGCCGAAATAGCGGCAATTACTGTTGAGGCATCCACATCGGAACGCATTTCTGAACTACCGATAGTGGTTGGAAGGATAAGATGCAATTTGCCTCCCATGACTTTTTTATCTCGCATCATGTGAGGTAAATAGTCATCAGGTTGCATTTTTGCAGGACCAGTAACAGGTAGCTCGGCGCGTTTTAAAAGGGCGATGATGCGTTCTGTTTGTTCTGGGGTAAATTGGCCAATCAGCTCAGCGGTTTTAGCAGCCATGACCATACCAGTAGCAACAGCTTCTCCATGGAGCCATACACCGTAGCCCATTTCGGCTTCGATAGCATGACCAAAGGTATGCCCTAAATTTAATAGTGCACGTAGCCCGCTGGTTTCTTTTTCATCGGCGGCGACCACTTGTGCTTTCAGCTCGCAACAACGGCGAATACAGTACGCCATGGCTTGGTTATCTAATGCCATTAAGGCATCGATATTTTTTTCCAACCAGCTAAAAAATTCACCATCAAGAATGATGCCGTATTTAATGACTTCAGCCAGACCAGAAGAGAGTTCGCGCTTAGGTAAGGTCTTTAAGCAATCGAGGTCAATCACGACGGAGGCCGGTTGATAAAATGCCCCAATCATATTTTTCCCCAATGGGTGGTTAACGGCGGTTTTTCCACCAACCGAAGAGTCCACTTGGGAGAGTAATGTAGTTGGAACCTGAATAAAGCGTACGCCACGTTGATAGCTAGCTGCTGCAAATCCAGTTAAGTCACCGATTACTCCCCCACCAAGGGCGATGAGGGTCGTGTCACGGTTATGGTGCTTTTCGAGTAATGCCGTAAAAACATCATTCATGATAAATAAAGATTTATACTGTTCGCCATCAGGTAAGACGATAGAATCGACTTTGACACCTGAGGCTTCAAGAACGGCTTGGATCTTATGTAGGTAAAGTGGAGCGAGAGTTTCGTTAGTCACTATCATTGCTCGCTGACCCGCAGTTAGTGGCCAAAATGCATCCTTGCCTTGGTACAAACCAGGTGCAATATTGATTGGATAACTGCGTTCATCCAGAGTAACAGTGACTTTTTCCATCTTGCTTTACCTTGAATTCATGACTTCTGATGTATAAAAATTAGTTTTTTTCTAACATTTCAATGATTTGATTGGCAACAACTTTTGCGCTTTGCTCATCAGTATGAATTGTTATATCCGCTATCTCTTCATACATAGGATTGCGTTCATCGGCTAATTTTTCTAAAACTTCGCGAGCGGGCTCATCCACTTGTAAAAGAGGACGTTTTTTATCGCGTTGTGTGCGGGATAATTGCTTCTCAATGGTGGTTTCGAGATACACGACAACCCCACGAGCGGACAAGCGGTTACGCGTCTCTTTGGATTTAACAGAGCCACCACCTGTCGCTAAGACAATGCCTTGCTTTTCAGTGAGTTCATTGATGACTTTCTCTTCGCGATCGCGAAAGCCTTCTTCACCTTCTAGGTCGAATACCCAACCTACATCTGCGCCAGTGCGTTTTTCAATCTCGTGATCGGAGTCAAAGAACTCCATATTAAGCTGTTGAGCTAACTGACGACCAATAGTGCTTTTTCCGGCTCCCATTGGTCCAACCAGAAAGATATTGCGTTTCTCTGCCATGTTTTTTGGTATTACTACGATTATTCGTTAATGATCACCCGCCCCGCCAATCAAATTAGCGGCGGGACCTAAACTGAAACCTCATAAGTGATGATGTGAGATCAGATAAGAAAATTATCTCAATACATCAACCTGAATTGCAACTATATAAATATGGCACTTAGAAAACAAAGTGCCATATTCTTCGTTGCGGGTTTCTATATATTTGAGCCGTCTACATTACATAATGCACTGTTTAGCGAGCTTATTAACAGGTTGTTTATTCCACTAAATGAATGGAACCTGTTAATTATAAAGCAAAATTTCTGTAGCTATTTTATAAGCGGCTGATAGTTTGTTCTTTCATCTACCGATAGTTAGAACACTCAATGGATAACCTTGTATGCTAAAACGACCTCAGCGTCAAATTTATCCGGTATGTTTATGGCACAAAAAGTAATAATTTCACGGTACTTTGAGGAATTAAACATTCAACTAATTGAATGTATAGGCGTTATTTTTTACGCTAAATCTTAATAAGTTTTGGTGTAATAAATACCAGTAAAATACGCTTATCAACGTGTTGCGTCTTATTGATAAATAAACTTCCTAATAGTGGGATTTGTGAAAAAAATGGGATACCTGAATCCGTTTTTTCTTGCTTCTGTTGAAAAATGCCACCCAATATTAGGGTGTTATTATTTTTGATAGTCACTGACGTCGCAATTTCTTGTTTGTTGATGGCGAGATGTTGGTTTGGATTGACGGTGAGAGCGGTATCTGGGGAGTTATGGCTGATTTTTAATACCATTTCGACTCTGTCATCCCGAGCAATGGTTGGCGTAACTTCCATACCTAATACCGCATCTTTAAACTGAACGTGGCTTTTTTTATCAGAGGTGGTGACATAGGGAATTTCGCTGCCTTGTTGGATGCTGGCGGGCTGTTTATGGGATGCAACCAAACGTGGGCTCGCAATAATTGACAATAAATTTTCTTTTTCTAGGGCGTTAAGCTTCATTTCAAGTAGGCCTTCTCCGAGCCGTAATACATTTAATGCCATCTGTCCTGATTGGCTGCTGTAACGGTTATAGCGGCTATGGTGCCCATCAGTTGCTGACTCACCTAGCATTCCCCACTCTAAACCTAGCGCTTGTAAAGCGGTGCGTGAACTGCTGATGATGTGGGCTGTGATTTGTACTTGCTGCTGGGGAATATCTTTTTGGGCAAGCCATGTTTCAATTAATGCCAAGCGTTCTTTGGTGTCCGTAATGATCAAACTGTTGGTGGTGGCATCAAAGTGGGCTATGCCTTTATCGGATAGTAGGCGCATGTCAGGCTCCGTGATCTGTTGATGAACAGCTTGAGCGTCGATAGAGACTAATGGAAAAATTTTTTCGGTGAGAATTATCTCCGGTACTTTAGGTGGAACGATGGTGTCTAAGAGCTGAGTATCTTCTTCTGTTGGGAGTATGGGTTCAAAAGGGTCTCGGGGTGTTTCGGCATACACGAAGAAGGAGCTGCATAGCATTAACATTAATAAGGGGACAAAAAAATTAGTTTTACTCATTAGGTTGTTCATCCTTGATAAATAAGAGCGATAAATTGGCGGTCAGTTGCTGGTTTTTGGTAGTCAAAATGACATCAGAAAATTGCCAATATTGCTGAGGGAGCGTATGGGTGAGTGATTGCATAAATTCGAGGAGATCCTTAAATTTCCCTTGGATCTCAAGTTGGTAATGAGAATTCAACGGATCCGATGGCTGAAGCTGATTTAAGACAATATTGTTATTCGCAATAAGCTGCTGTAAGTGAAGAATAAAGAAATGAGGATCTAAGGTGATTTCCTCATTAGAAGGGAATGAAGCAAGTTCCTGTTCTAGCCAAACGCGAGTCGGATTTTGGGCGAAAAATTGACTACTGGCTTGGTTTTGTAGGTGCAAGATAGAGCTGTTTTGTTGTAAATCTGCCCATTGATTTCGCTTGTCTTGCCAAATGAAGGTATAGCCAGCGGCAATGCTCACCACCAAAATCAATGGTATTGTTAGATATTGCTGCCAAAGGGGTCGGTACCAAAAAGCGGCAAAGTGGTTATTCATCAATGACACCTCGATAATCGGCTGTTAGGTACAATTGATTAACGGTAGCAACCCGCCGTAACGTGCGCAGTTGCACGTTATCGACCTGAGGTGTTTGGCTAAATTGAGTTAACAGCAAATTCAGATCTTGAAAGCGATAACTGAGCGCTTTGATTTCTAAACGACCTTCACGTAGCTGAAAGGTGGATAGCCAGCTTTTAGGTGGCGTGAGATTGGATAGCGACCTTAATAGGTTGAGTAAGGCATGGTTATGTTGCGCATAGGATTGACGCTGATTTTGCTGAAACGTGAATTTTTCTAGCTGTTGTTGCTGCGCTTGTAATTGTGTTTTTAGTTGTTCAATGTGCTGTTGATGTTGCTGCTGAGTAGCAAGGTATAAGTGGGCTTGCGATATATCCTCTAGAAGCAAACTGATTAAATAACCAAAGATAATGATGACGGAAATACAGCTGCCCCACGTCACCATTAAAAAATAGCGTCGCTGGCGAGTGAGCTTATCGGTTCGCCAAGGTAGGAAGTTAACCTGATACATATTAAAGATCCCCATGACGCAGAGCCAGCCCCGCGGCAATCACAAAGTCCCCCAATTGACGGGGTAATTTGATGGGGTATTGATGAAAAGCTTGCAGTAAATCCCATCGATACTCTATGCCTTGAATATCGTGGTCACTAATGTAGTAAATCGGTAATTTTAAGGCTTCAGGATCGTCAGTTAATAAGGATTGAATCTGGTTAATGTGCACTGGTTGATTATCTTGATTCGGATTATCGTTTTGAATATGACTATAACTTGCAGGTTGGCTGATAGGCCCTGACCAAAACCATTCGTTTTGGCGATAGTAAACAAGCCAACATTCGTTAGGCAGCTGAGCATGCCGAGCAAGGTAACGCAGCGCGATGGGGGCAATATCTACAGCCAGCAGGTGATAGCCGCTCTCCAGTAATAAATCTTGCCAGAAGGTAATATCAGATTGGCGTGCGGCATTGAAGTAAACTTGTTGCCCAATGATCCGATAATCTACAGCAAGCTCTTGGGCTTGCATGGGAAAAAGTTGGTCAACTTGCGCTTGTAAATACCAGCTTAGCTCGGGTTGCTGCAAGCTCATTTGGTTGGGAAGTGGGACCTGTTTTTGGAGAGACCTTAGTGAGGGTAATGCGATAGAAACAGAGCAGTTTTTAGGTAATTTCTGACGCCATTGTCGCAAAATATTGCGTAAAATTACGCGGTGTTCATCAAGGGTATGTGATGCGCTGTCAAAAGGTAGCGCTTGTTGCCAACATTCACATAACGACCAGAGTTTGCGATGTTTTTTTGCAGCAACTAACTGAATGTGGTGCTGAGATAGCTCAATCCCGATGTGCCATTTTGGTGAATACATACATAATATCCTTATCATTAACAATTAAATTACGTTTTCTATTGTGCTGTATAAGCTTTATACTATGCAGCAGTGATATCTAAACCCGCCTGTCAGTTGCATATGGGAATTCTTCGGTGAAGTTCGTAAAATATTTTTTAATTCTGATTTTCTGTTGCATTTTTTTGGGAAGCGCCTCGATTTATGGCATGTACAAATATGTCGAAGGTGAGCTGCCTGATGTCGCAACAATGAAAGACATTCGTCTGCAAACGCCAATGCAGGTATTCAGTGCAGATAATGAACTGATCGCCCAATATGGTGAAAAGCGCCGTATTCCATTGCCATTAACTGACATTCCTCCAATGTTAGTGCATGCCTTTATTGCAACAGAAGATAGCCGCTTCTATGAGCACCATGGTATTGATCCAATTGGTATTTTCCGTGCTGTGACTGTGATGGCTTCATCGGGTCATGCATCGCAAGGGGCGAGTACCATTACTCAGCAGCTGGCGAGAAACTTCTATTTAAGCCCAGAAAAAACCTTGATGCGTAAAGCAAAAGAGGCATTTTTGGCGATTCGTATCGAACAATTATTTACCAAAGATGAAATTATGGAGCTGTACCTGAATAAAATTTATTTAGGTAACCGTGCTTATGGTGTGGGTGCAGCCGCTTATGTTTATTTTGGTAAAACAGTCAATGAGTTAACGCTAAGTGAAATGGCAATGATTGCCGGCTTACCGAAAGCGCCATCAACATTCAACCCGCTTTACTCTTATGACCGTGCGGTTAACCGCCGTAACGTCGTATTAATGCGGATGTTAGAAGAAAAATACATCACGCAAGATCAGTACGAGCAAGCGAAAAGTGAAAAAATTGTCGCTTCTTATCACGCACCAAAAGTGGATTTTTCTGCGCCTTATTTAGCAGAAATGGCACGCCAAACGATGTATGAAAAATACGGTGAAGATGCCTATACCGATGGTTATAAGGTGTACACCACGGTTGTGCGTAAAGACCAGTTAGCGGCGACCGAAGCCGTACGTAATAATTTGATAGATTACGATATTCGCCATGGTTATCGCGGTCCTGCAGAAGTGTTATGGAGCGGTAGCCAAGCCGCATGGGATAAAGAACAAATCGTTGAGAAACTGAAAAAATTACCAAACTATGGTTCATTGGTTCCAGCCGTTGTCACGTCTGCGAGCAGCAGCGATGCAAAAGTCATGCTGGCGGATGGATCGGACATCCAAATTACGATGGCGGGTGTGCGCTGGGCGCGTAAATTTATTTCAGATACTCAGCAAGGTGGTACGCCATCTGCCGTGAATAAAGTTGTGCAGCCTGGTGAGCAAATTTGGGTTCGTCAGGTTAAAGATAGCTGGTGGTTAGCACAAGTCCCTGATGTGAACGCAGCATTTGTTGCATTGAATCCGAATGATGGGGCGGTGATAGCCCTTGTGGGTGGTTTTGATTTTAATATGAGTGAATTTAACCGCGTGACGCAATCATTGCGCCAAGTGGGCTCAAACATTAAGCCATTCTTGTATACGGCTGCGATGGATAAAGGCTTAACGTTATCGTCATTACTCAATGATGTGCCGATTAGCCGTTGGGATGCGGGAGCTGGTTCAGACTGGCGTCCGAAGAACTCACCACCGCGCTATGATGGTCCTATCCGTTTACGTCAAGGTTTAGGTCAGTCGAAAAACGTGGTGATGGTGCGTGCGATGCGCGCCATGGGTGTGGATTATGCCGCAGATTATTTAACGCGTTTTGGTTTCCCGAAAGAGAATATTAACCGTACAGAAGCGTTGGCGCTGGGTGCTCCATCATTTACCCCAATGCAAATGGTGCGTGGTTACGCCGTGATGGTGAACGGGGGATACCTTGTTGATCCTTACTATATCTTGAAGATTGAGAATCACAGCGATGAAGTAATTTTCGAAGCGAAACCAAAAATTGCGTGTCCTGAGTGTACAAATATTCCGGTCATTTATGGGGATACGGCGCGTACGATTGCGCTGAGTGATTCTGAAGGCGAAGACGCAACAGAGGAAGTGACTCAATCGAATAATAATGTGGTGGAGCAAGAGCCAACGATGGCACTGTCTACGACCGCAGAACAGCAGAGCCCTGAAGACCAATATGCCCCGCATGTTATTAGCACACCGCTGGCGTTCTTAATTCGCGATGCGATGGTGACAAATATTTATGGTGAGCCAGGTTGGTCAGGTACCGGTTGGCGTGCGGGGCGTGATCTGGGCGGTCGTCGTGACATTGGCGGGAAAACAGGAACCACGAATAGCTCGAAAGATGCGTGGTTCTCCGGTTATGGTCCTGATATTGTTGCCTCAGCATGGATTGGCTTTGATGATAACAAGCGCACATTAGGTCGTACCGGAATAAGCGGTGGTGAAGCAGGTGCGAAGAGTGCTCAGCCGATTTGGGATGACTTTATGAAAGCCGCCCTTGACGGCGTTCCGGTGAAAACTATGCAACCACCAAAAGGAATTATTTCAGTCTCTATCGATACCCGTACAGGTAAACTCTCATCCGGTGGACCTTCTCGTAGTGAATACTTTATCGAAGGAACTGAGCCGAAAGAGCGCGCGGTACAAGAGGTTGGAACGACCATTTCAACGGAAAATGGAGCCAGCCAAGAGCTATTCTAATGAGCTGTTTTGAGTGTAAATAAACTGCACCCCATCGCCGTTTGGCATGGGGTGTACTTATTTAGGGTATTGGATAGATTGAATATCGAGTGGCGTTATTTCGCGTTATTTTTTAAGTAACGTTCCACATAAAACAACGCGCTAATATTGCGGGCTTCATTGAAGTCAGGGTGGTCGAGGAGCTCCATCATACGTGCAATCGGCCATTTGACTTGTTGGAGCGGTTCTGGCTCATCCCCCTCAAGTTTTTCGCTAAATAGGTCGTTAGCTATAAGTATGTTCATCTTGCTGGAAAAGTAAGATGGGGACATGGTGAGTTTTGCCAAAGGGGTAATTTGGCGAGCCCCATAACCGATTTCTTCTTTGAGTTCGCGCTGAGCTGCCTCAAGAGGGGCTTCTCCTGGGTCTACGGCTCCTTTAGGGAAGCCTAGCTCATAGTTTTCGATACCCACGGCGTATTCACGGATCAAAATCAGGTGATCATCAATGATGGGGACGATAAGAACTGCTTCACGCTTTGCGGGGCGCATTCTTTCATAAACACGTTTTTCGCCATTACTAAATTCGAGGTCAACAGATTGGATACTGAATAGTTTAGATTTAGCAACATCTTGAATATTCAGGATTTTTGGTTTTTTTAACTCTGTCATAACGATTTCCGAATCAGGTGAATGGGATCCATGAGGGCAAGCATACATTGTCTTTAACTATGACGCATATCAAAAAAAAATGATAGAGATTATAGGGTGGAGAAAATGCTGTTAGTATAATCTACTTATGAAAATCGCACTGATTAATAAGTAAAACATTTTATTTACAACATATTGTAAAATAAAACAAAAACTGAAAGAGAATAGGAATTGGCTTATATAGTGAATAGCATTACGTTGCTATGCTTTTTAAGTAGACAATTCTGTTGAGAAAAAAATGCTAAACACCGTCATTATACTGGCTCTGATAATAGCTAGCCTAATTATAATGGTTTCCGTTCTGTTCTTCCGGCGGGGACGGCGTTCTAGTGTCTATCAAATACCCTCTCTAGCAACACCCGCGTTTAAAAAAATGATTGAGTCTGATTTCCAGACTATCACCCAGTATCTTAATCACAGTGCATCTAAAAACCTTCATTCGCCTTCCCAAGCTGCATGGCAAATACGAAAAAATGCGACTGTTGCTACCATCTGTAATGCCATTACGCGATTTAATTTGCGTCAAGAGCAAGGGCAGGGTTGGCGTTATTTTATTGATACGATTGAAGTTCAGTTACCTTCTCAACTAGAACCGTTCTTACAACGACAAAATGCCATGGAAATTGTAGAAACGGATCATCTGCCTTTAATTGTGGCTCTCAATGGTCACTCATTGAAGGAATTTAGCTATGAATGGGAAGTCCTTTCAGAGGAGCCTAGGACTCAACCTGAGGCTGATATCCATGAAGGTGAACCGAACACCATTCAATTGCTGAAGATGCGTAAGGAAAGTAAAGAGGAGCATCGACTCCATAATTCTTCCGGGTGGTTAGGGGCGATTGTGGTGAGCCTCAGTTTTTTTATCGGCTATCTGACGATTGTTTCTATTCCCATTTTTCAAGGATGGGGGCTGACATTAGCTGCGGTGGTTTTTATCCTCGGAATGTTTTTATTATTCCGTTTACGTCTTTTTCCTAGACCCTATCAAGATGTGCAATGTATTTATGGGCAAGCCAAACGCTGGGAATTGTACGGAGAGTTAGATAAAAAATACTCATCCACCATTTCGATAGGGGGTGTAGATTTGCACTACCCCACCTATTGGCTCCCTTACCTAAAATATGAGCTAAACCATCCTACGAATATTGACCTCTATTCGACGGGAGAAGTGCTACGGTATGGTCGATATCTCTCAGTTCATGAAGAGGAACGCTATTACCCCTATAAACGATTTAAAAAGAATGTGCTGATGTTTTTCAGTGCATTGCTCGTTTTGGCGATGGTGTTTTCTTATCAATCGATTAGTTTGCCAGTAAAATTAGGTTTTGCGTGGATTGAAGGTGCGAAAAAAGTCAGTGTTGTTGACCCTTCAGATTTAACAGCGCGTAAAATTAGAGTTGGAGATACATTATCAGCGAAGGGAATGGGGATGTGTTATCGTCCTCCTAATTTGAATGATGCCAATCAAGCGTTGTTTGTGCCTTTTGATTGTTCGGGTGTGTATTGGAATAATATTAACCTGATTACTGAGCCGCAATCTGAGATTGTGAATCGAGCCATAGATTTATTGAATAGCGTAAAAAATCAATTACATCCAGATAAAGATGCCCCGGGAATTAACCCAAGATTGCAGCGTGAAATCATGAAATCGGGAATGAATATTATTTTCGATTTTTCAGAAATCGTATTAAAAACCAACGCGTTGTGTGATCAACAAGATCATTGCATTAAACTCAAAAGCGCATTGTCTAACTTGGGTGGAAGTGTGGATGATTGGCCGGGATTGGTAAATAAAGCGTCTTCAGGAAAATTAAGTG
The DNA here is from genome assembly GCF_009706585.1 of Providencia sp. wls1916. NCBI lineage: Bacteria > Pseudomonadati > Pseudomonadota > Gammaproteobacteria > Enterobacterales > Morganellaceae > Providencia > Providencia sp. wls1916. The sequence goes on along the minus strand of NZ_WLUL01000012.1, from coordinate 27,456 downwards.
GTGCGCATGTTTTATTACGTGCAGGAAGTGCTGATGCCTTGGAAAACCTCGTTGAAGACACCACATATGATTTCATCAAGAAAGAACTTGAGAAGGAAGTTCGTAAACTCAATAGCCCACCACCAGGTGGGGTATTGTTGATCAGCGATGAAAACCGCCCGCTGGTAGATATAATGCCAGTAAGTTCACTGAGCGAAATGAACCAAGTTCAGCGATGGTATGAGTTAAAGCGCTTATCTAGCATTCTGATTAATACCCCATTTGATGTTGAAGGGGTTATCACGAACATTTCGACAGATGCCAATGGCACATTGCAAGTGGTGGTTCATGAACGCTTGGATGAAGATGTGTTATCAGAATATGTCTGCCGTTCAATGTTGGTTTTCTTCTTAATCATTTGTACCTTGATAAATGGAACATTAATTATTATTCGAGTTTTGAATAACAAACGGCGTTTGCGTAAAATCACTGAATATTACGATAAATGCTATGAGGCAGATAATCCTTCCGAGTCTAGATAGTATTATCCTTCCCTGACCATGGAGCCTCATTTTGGTTTGGCATTCAAACTAAGTGTGAGGAGGCACCATGAAGCCGTTATCGACAAATCAATCTTCAACAAAGCCATCATCCGCTGAACAAGTTCGCCTTGATAAATGGCTATGGGTTGCACGTTTTTATAAAACACGTTCCATTGCTCGTGAGATGATTGATGGCGGAAAAGTCCATTACAATGGGCAAAGAAGTAAGCCGGGCAAAATTGTTGAATTGGGTGCGATGATAAAAGTGCGTCAAGGAAATGATGAGCGGATTATCGAAGTGCTCGAGATCAGCAATCAACGTAAAGGCGCACCAGAAGCTCAGTTACTCTACCGTGAAACCGTAGAAAGCCTTGAACAACGTGAAAAGATGGCGATGGCACGTAAGATGAATGCACTCACGATGCCACATCCTGACAGACGTCCCGATAAAAAAGAGCGTCGGACTCTGCTAAAATTTAAACACACGAATTCCCATGAATCGTCTTAATAGACTGCCTGAGTAATAGAGAGAAATTATGGCTAAACAAGACCAACTCCACCGTTTCCTGTTCGAACAGCATGCGGTACGTGGAGAAATGATTACTGTCGATGAGACTTTTCATCATATTCTAGAAAATCATGATTACCCAGAAGCCGTCAAAATGCTGCTGGGAGAACTGCTGGTTGCGACCAGCTTACTGACTGCAACTTTAAAATTTGATGGTGACATTACCGTTCAAATCCAAGGTGATGGCCCTGTGAAGTTAGCCGTGATTAACGGTAATAACCTACAACAAATGCGCGGTGTTGCCCGTGTTGAGGGTCCTGTTGTCGCGGGAAGTACGTTGCAGCAAATGATTGGTAACGGGTTCATTGTCATCACAATTACACCAAAACAAGGTGAGCGTTATCAAGGGATTGTGGCGATTGAAGGCAACAGCATTGAAGAGAGTATTGATGCCTATTTCCGCCAATCTGAACAGTTACCAACCCGCCTGTTTATCCGTGTTAGTGAACAAGATGGCAAAGCGATTGCTGGCGGGATGTTGCTGCAAGTTTTACCAGCTGCAGGAGAGACTAGCCACGAGTTTTTTGATCACTTAGTGCAACTGACTGCGACTATCAAAGGCAAAGAGCTCAGCGAATTAGACGTGAAAGAGGTACTTCATCGTCTATATCATGAAGAAGATGTCACGCTGTATGACCCACAATCTGTTGAGTTCCGTTGCACTTGTTCACGTGAACGTTGTGAAGCGTCTTTAGCGACATTAACCCATGAAGATGTTATGGATATTTTGCACAAAGATGGGAAAATTGATATGGAGTGTGAATATTGTGGCTCACACTATGTATTTATTGAATCCGATATCATCGGGTTAAATAATGAGCGAAATCAGCAACTTCACTGATACGATTTAGCAACCTAATTATGTGACGAGGGTGCAATTTTGCACCCTTTTTTTATAATTTTAAAGGATTATAACGTGCTCTAAGTCTCATTATGAATTAAAAAAAATTATACATTTTCAATTCTTTGATAACTATCGCTGTTAATTAGTCGTAAAGATTTATGATCGTCGGCAGAATAGCTATGTTTACCAGGAGCAATATAATGAGCGCTAAAAGCATTACCCTGAAGGATCTCGAAAAGTACGGCATTCATGACGTCGCTGAAGTTGTTTATAACCCAAGTTATGAGCTGTTATTTCAGGAAGAAACCAAGCCAGGTCTTGAAGGTTATGAACGCGGTACCGTCACTACGTTAGGTGCTGTTGCTGTTGATACCGGTATTTTTACAGGACGTTCCCCAAAAGATAAATATATCGTTCGCGATGATGTAACCCGTGATACCGTTTGGTGGGCTGACCAAGGTAAAGGTAAAAACGATAACAAACCAATGAGCCAAGAGGTTTGGAGCAGCCTGAAACACTTAGTGACTGAGCAGCTATCAGGCAAACGTTTGTTTGTTGTGGATGCATTCTGTGGTGCGAACGCAGATACTCGTCTGAAAGTCCGTTTTATCACTGAGGTTGCATGGCAAGCTCACTTCGTGAAAAACATGTTTATTCGTCCATCTGATGAAGAGTTAGTTGGTTTTGAACCAGACTTTATCGTGATGAACGGTGCAAAATGCACTAACCCGAATTGGAAAGAGCAAGGTCTGAACTCAGAAAACTTTGTTGCTTTCAACTTAACTGAGCGTATGCAGTTAATCGGCGGTTCTTGGTACGGCGGCGAAATGAAGAAAGGTATGTTCTCTATGATGAACTACCTGCTGCCATTAAAAGGCATCGCATCAATGCACTGCTCTGCAAACGTTGGTGAAAAAGGCGACGTTGCAATTTTCTTCGGCCTGTCTGGTACAGGTAAAACCACATTGTCTACAGATCCAAAACGTAAGTTAATTGGTGATGATGAGCATGGTTGGGATGATGACGGTGTATTCAACTTCGAAGGCGGTTGCTACGCGAAGACTATCAACCTGTCTAAAGAAGCTGAGCCAGACATCTATGGCGCTATCAAACGTGATGCGTTATTAGAAAACGTTATGGTATTGGCTGACGGTTCAGTTGATTTCAATGACGGCTCTAAAACTGAGAACACGCGTGTTTCTTACCCTATCTATCACATCGAAAACATCGTAAAACCAGTTTCTAAAGCGGGTCATGCGACAAAAGTTATCTTCCTGACGGCAGATGCATTCGGTGTGTTACCACCAGTTTCTCGCTTAACGCCAGAACAAACTCAGTACCACTTCCTGTCTGGTTTCACGGCGAAGTTAGCCGGTACAGAACGTGGTGTGACTGAACCAACTCCAACATTCTCTGCATGTTTCGGCGCAGCATTCTTATCTCTGCACCCAACTCAATACGCGGAAGTGTTAGTGAAGCGTATGGGAGCCGCAGGCGCGAAAGCATACTTAGTCAATACTGGTTGGAACGGTACAGGCAAACGTATCTCTATTAAAGATACGCGTGCAATCATCGATGCAATCTTAAGTGGCGATATCGAAAAAGCGGATACCATCAAGCTGCCAGTGTTTGATTTAGAAGTCCCAACAGCATTACCGGGTGTGGATACCAATATCCTTGACCCACGTAATACTTACGCTGATAAATCTCAGTGGGATGAAAAATCTAAAGACTTAGCGGAGCGCTTCGTGAAGAATTTCGATAAGTACACTGATACCCCTGCAGGTGCAGCACTGGTTAAAGCCGGTCCTAAACTGTAATTTCGGGTAGTACAGATAAAAGAAGGCTCTACAACGATTGAAGATAACATCATCGTGTAGAGCCTTTCCCATTGGTGTTAGCGTTTACTTACCTGAAAAATTATTCCGCAGCAGGCAAGTCAAAAACTAAAATTTCACTCTCTTCATCAGCTTTAATCGTTAGCTGATTTTCTTGCCAAATGGCTAAACCATCGCTAGTCGTTGCTTTCTGCCCATTAACTTCAATGTTGCCTTTAACGACTTGGATCCAAACAACACGTTTTTCTGCGATGTCGTAAGTGCTTTGCTCATTAGCTGGTAATGCCCAGCGCCATAAGGTCATGTCTTGGTTAACTTTTAGCGAGCCATCGCGTGCATCTGGTGATAACACCAATTGCTTACCACTTGTCAAATCAAAGCGTTTTTGCTCGTAACGTGGCTCGATGCCATTTTTATCTGGAATGATCCAGATTTGGTATAAACGCAGCTCTTTTTCATTACTTGGGTTGTATTCAGAGTGACGAACACCCGTTCCCGCGCTCATGATTTGGAATTCACCCGCAGGGATCTGTTCCATATTGCCCATGCTGTCTTTGTGCTCAACGGCACCATCCAGCACGTAGGTCAATATTTCCATGTCTTTATGAGGGTGAGTACCAAACCCTTGTCCCGCAGCGATGTAGTCTTCATTGATGACTCTTAACGCTGAGAAACCCATAAATTTTTCATCGTAATAGTTAGCGAACGAGAAAGTGTGCCAGCTGTCCAGCCAACCGTGGTTTGCGTGTCCACGTTCATTTGCTTGGCGTAAATAGATCATTGAGTCATCTCCTTAAAAGCGGATATCCAATTTTCATTGGGCTCTTGCTTAACTTGTTGATGGCAGTTTAGCCAAATTGTAGAAAGAGAAAAGTAGGCGACATTAACCATAGGATCCAAAAAATTTGAATAAGATTCTAGGATATCACCAAGATGATTTTCGGTATGAAATGGCAAGGTACAGATAAAAAAATAGCCAGCATATGCTGGCTAAAGTAAACACTGGAAGCAATGTGAGCAATGTCGTACCTCCTACAAGAGACTGACTAAGTTAAGTCGCCTGCGGAAGATGTGATAATGATAATAGTTATCACTATCGTTTGTAAAGGGTTATTTTTAACCAATTTTAGATTTATTTAAACTCAATGCTCAACTGCCTGATTTGGTTGAAATTAAATAATATCCATTATTTTTCAATGGATTAAATAATTTCATAAAAGCGTGCGCGATTAAGCTTGATGGAGCAAGTTTTCCGCACAAGCAGAAGCGGAACTCCACGCCCATTGGAAATTGTATCCCCCTAACCAACCCGTCACATCCATCACTTCGCCAATAAAATAAAGTCCGGGAGACTTGAGCGATTCCATGGTTTTGGATGAAATTTCATGGGTATCAACGCCACCAAGAGTCACTTCCGCAGTACGATAACCTTCTGTGCCGTTAGGTTGTACTTGCCAGTTATGCAACAAGTCATCAAGAGCATCAATCTGTGCGTGGGTGAGTTGTTTGAGTGGGCAATCTGGAATCTGTCCAAGTTGTTGTAAGACCTCAATTAAGCGTTTAGGTAACAGTGTCGCTAAGGTATTTTTGAGCGATTGATTAGGGCGCTGTTGTTTCTCATTGGTCAGAAATTCCCCCAATGAAATCTCTGGAAGTAAGTTAATACTCACATACTCGCCGGGTTGCCAGTAATTCGAAATTTGTAAAATTGCCGGACCTGATAGTCCCCTGTGAGTGAACAGGATATTTTCTTTAAATAGCACACCGCTGGCGGATGTAACGGTTGCCGCCACGGAAACCCCAGAAAGGGCTTGCAGTGCTTCAAGTAGAGGTTTGTGTAAGGTAAAAGGAACGAGTGCAGCACGGGTAGGGATGATGCTGTGCCCAAATTGCTCGGCAAGTCGATAACCAAACGGAGTTGCTCCTAAGCCTGGCATTGAAAGTCCGCCAGTTGCAACCACCAGTAAGCGAGTACTTACTTGATCTCCGTTCACCGTGACAACATAGCCGTCATCCGTTTTGTCGACTTGGGTGACTTCACTGCGTAGCTTGATAGTGACATTGGGCTGATCACACTCACTTTTCAGCATATCGACGATATCTTGCGCACTATTATCGCAAAATAGCTGTCCTAGGGTCTTTTCGTGATAAGGAATCTGATATTTGCCAACAAGCTCAATAAAATCCCATTGTGTATAGCGAGCAAGTGCTGACTTACAAAAATGAGGGTTAGTCGAGAGATAGTTATTGTGATCGGCGTACATATTGGTGAAATTACAGCGTCCACCGCCGGACATCAAAATTTTACGCCCTAATTTTTTACCGTTATCCAGTACAAGGGTATTTAAACCGCGCTTACCCGCGAGTGAAGCGCAAAATAATCCGGCCGCGCCTGCACCTAAAATAATAACGTCAATATTTCTCACAATCAGGGTTCTCTATATATATTTGATTTTTATCGTAATTACGAATATTTATGCCGCTATTTTACGCGATTTAACGTAGGTTGTAATGCAGCGGATCATCGAAGAATTAATGAAAAGTATGGTAGACGTATTATAATTAGGAAAAATCGCGAAAAAAGACTATTTCCCCCAGATTTTCACAAATTATCATAAAAAAAGTTTCAAAAATTCAGAATAACTTTAATTGTGGTAACTGGATGATATTAAAGGGATAGTTTGTATTTGATGATTTTTTGATTGGTATTTAAATCAAAAAAAGGTCAGATTTCGCTTCCACCGCTAGCGTTTGTCACTGATAATGCGCCGCGTTCATGTCCAACCAATAATGGCTTAACGTCTATGCTACATCTTTTTACAGGTTTAGAATTTTACACAGGTCTATTGTTAGTTCTAGCACTGTTATTTGTGCTGTTCTATGAGGCGATTAACGGATTCCATGATACTGCTAACGCGGTCGCAACGGTGATTTACACCCGAGCAATGCGCGCTCAGTTCGCGGTTGTCATGGCCGGGGTATTTAACTTTTTCGGTGTCTTGCTGGGAGGGCTGAGCGTGGCATATGCCATTGTTCATCTTTTACCAACAGACCTTCTCCTTAACGTGAGCTCTGCTCACGGCCTTGCAATGGTCTTTTCATTGCTACTGGCTGCTATCATCTGGAACCTTGGAACCTGGTATTTAGGTATTCCAGCATCAAGTTCTCACACGCTGATCGGTGCCATTATCGGTGTTGGTTTAACCAATGCGATAGTGACTGATACATCGGTGGTTGATGCGCTGAATATTCCTAAAATGATCAGTATTTTCATGTCCTTAATTCTTTCTCCGGCTATCGGTTTTGTGATTGCAGGGCTGATGATTTTCATGTTGCGCCGTTATTGGAGCGGAACGAAAAAACGTCGCCGTATTCACTTAACGCCAGCTGAGCGTGAGAAGAAAGATGGTAAACGCAAACCACCATTTTGGACGCGTACTGCATTGATCCTGTCTGCTGTCGGCGTGAGCTTCTCTCACGGCGCGAATGATGGGCAAAAAGGTATCGGTCTGATTATGCTGGTGTTAATTGGTGTTGCACCAGCAGGCTTCGTCGTTAACATGAATTCAAACGGTTATGATATCGCGAGAACACATGATGCGGTGGTTCATCTGCAACAATACTATGAAACACATAAACCAGCCTTAAACCACGCAATTGAAAATACGCCTATGATGGCGGAGAACAAGCCAGAAGAAGGCGAGTTCCATTGTGACAGTTCGCGTACGCCAATTATCTTAAATCAAGCTCAGAAGATGCTCAGCGGCATTCAGAGCTATGATGAGTTAACACCTGACCAGCGCAACCAAACTCGTCGCCTGTTAATGTGTATCTCCGATACTGCGAATGCTGTGGCGAAGTTACCAGAAACTAGCGCAAAAGATGCGAGCTTACTGAAAAAGCTGAGTAATGACCTGCTGTATACTGTTGAGTATGCACCGTTATGGATTATCGTTGCCGTTGCGTTAGCACTGGCATTGGGTACCATGTTCGGTTGGCAGCGTGTTGCGGTGACTATCGGTGAGAAAATCGGTAAGAAAGGTATGACTTACGCACAAGGCGTATCGGCTCAGGTCACTGCGGCGGTATCTATCGGTGTGGCAAGTTATACAGGTATGCCTGTTTCAACAACCCAAGTTCTCTCTTCTGCGGTAGCGGGTACGATGGTAGTTGATGGTGGTGGTGTTCAGAGTAAAACTATTAAGAGCATTGCGCTTGCATGGTTACTGACGCTTCCTGTTTCCATCATTCTGTCCGGTGTACTGTACTGGATTGCGCTGAAGATTATCTAATCAGCGGTAGGGAGCCCAGTTAGGGCTTCCTGCACACTCTAAGCATAAGCATTCTAAAATAGTGATGATCGGTTTCCGGTCATCACTATTTTTTTGCCTTGAATAAAGGGAATAACAAACGCGAGGTTAATTGGCTATCACCATATAGACCAAACTCACAACGACTAAAATGCTTAATCGGCTGATCAACATAAACTGCTTGCGAATACGTTCACAACGGAATATTACATCAGGATCGTAGTGCTCAAGGTACTGTTTGGTATTGATATAACGGACAAGGCGCAATTGCTTGTTAAGCTGACCGTGAGTCGTGAAAAAGCCATTACCATCAACGGATTGATAAAGTAGAGGATCCGAATCCCTCAGAATAGATAATAAAACGCGAATAGAAGAAAAATAGCGCATCATATTTAAGATGCACAAAATGCAGAGTGCCCAAAATAATGCAATTACACTGAACATAATCCCCTCCTTAGAACGAACCTAAATTGCCCCGTTGTCACTAAAGGAAATACCGCCAAAATATTGCACTAACATCATTTATTTTCATTGTAGGGCATGTCGTTACTTAAACACAATTCATTGCTTAAAAAAAGTGCAGATGGTTCAAATTTTGACTTCAAAAAAGTGGGAGTCATAAACTGTTAATTTACAGATTGTTGATTACACTTACTGGCATTGCGGTAATTCGAATTTTGAACTGATATATATTAATATTGAATGAATGATGTTATTGTTTTATCAAATGTTCTGTCTTTTAATCCTTAAAAATTAATCTGCTAGATGTGATCAAAACGACACTTAGTTATCGCGATTAGCAGGTATAGTATATTCATAAGATATTGGTGAACGTCGTTAACCACCAGTTAAATCAGCATTTGGAAGGAGTTTACTTATGGCTTATAAACATATTCTTGTCGCGGTTGATTTATCACCTGAAAGTAAAGTTTTACTGGATAAAGCAGTTTCTATGGCGAAACCGTACGGAGCCAAAGTCTCTATGATCCATGTTGATGTTAATTACTCGGATCTGTACACCGGCCTTATCGATGTGAATTTAGGTGATATGCAACAACGCATCACTGACGAAACTCGTAATTCACTAAGAGACCTTTCCGCAGGTGCGGGTTATGACATCCAAGAAACCCTTAGCGGTAGCGGTGACTTAGGTCAGGTGTTAGTGGATGCTATCAAAAAATACGACATGGACTTAGTTGTTTGCGGACATCACCAAGATTTCTGGAGCAAGCTGATGTCTTCGGCTCGCCAGCTAATCAATACTGTTCATGTGGATATGCTGATTGTTCCACTGAATGACGAAGAAGAATAATTCTTCATCGATAAATTGAAATATTATTCACTGAAAACGCCTGCTTATGCAGGCGTTTTTTTTGCGGCAAAATAATCGTCTGAAGGGAGTGATTGGCAGGTCAAGCAATTTTTTTTTCAAATGAGTAAAAAAAAACCTTGAATTGAGAATATAAACTAATGATATATTCAATAGGCAAACACAAATCGACCTCACATTTCCTAAAAAAAAAGATAAGAAATAGTGAGGCACCTCACAACAATATCCACATTGAAAAAGGAAGACAAAGATGGCTCAAACACTATCTTCATTCTTGGAGTCTGTCCAAAAAAGAGATCCTTCACAGCCTGAATTCCTACAAGCAGTGCGTGAAGTATTCACTTCTCTTTGGCCTTTCATTGAACAAAATTCAAAATATCGCGATCAAGCACTTCTCGAACGCTTCGTTGAGCCAGAAAGAGTGATCCAGTTCCGCGTATGTTGGATGGACGATCAAGGAAAGGTGCAAGTTAACCGCGCATGGCGTGTTCAATTCAGCTCTGCGATTGGTCCATTCAAAGGCGGCATGCGTTTCCACCCATCCGTTAACTTATCCATCCTGAAATTCTTAGGCTTCGAACAAACCCTTAAAAATGCACTCACAACCCTACCAATGGGCGGAGCAAAAGGCGGTTCTGACTTTGATCCTAAAGGAAAAAGCCATGGTGAAGTGATGCGTTTCTGCCAAGCATTAATGACAGAACTTTATCGCCACTTAGGGGCTGATACTGACGTTCCTGCTGGTGATATCGGTGTGGGCGGTCGTGAAGTTGGCTTTATGACTGGGATGATGAAAAAACTGTCTAATGACACCTCTTGCGTTTTCACCGGTAAAGGTCTGTCATTTGGTGGTAGCTTAATTCGTCCAGAAGCAACCGGTTACGGTCTTGTTTACTTCACTGACGCGATGCTCAAACGCCACGGTTTAGGTTTTGAAGGCATGCGAGTGGCTGTTTCAGGTTCGGGTAACGTTGCTCAATACACCATTGAAAAATGTATGGAATTAGGTGCAAAAGTCGTTACTGCATCCGACTCTAGCGGTACTGTCGTGGATGAAGCCGGTTTCACCCCTGAAAAACTTGCACGCTTAGAAGCTATTAAAAACAACTACGGTCGTGTTGAAGAATACGCGAAAGAGTTTGGTTTAACTTACTTAGCGGGTAAACAACCTTGGGGCGTTCCAGTGGATATCGCACTGCCATGTGCAACACAGAACGAACTGGATGTAGATGCGGCTAAAGTGCTGATCCAAAATGGCGTTAAAGCTGTCGCGGAAGGCGCAAACATGCCAACCACTATTCCTGCAACTGAGCTATTCCTTGAAGCAGGTGTTCTATTTGCTCCAGGTAAAGCAGCTAACGCTGGCGGTGTTGCAACTTCAGGTCTGGAAATGGCGCAGAACGCAGCACGCTTAAGCTGGAAAGCAGAAAAAGTGGATACGCGTTTACACCACATTATGTTGGACATTCACCACCACTGTGTTGAATTCGGTGGCGAAGCCAAACAAACCAACTACGTCCAAGGCGCGAACATTGCTGGCTTTGTTAAAGTCGCTGACGCTATGTTTGCACAAGGCGTTGTGTAAGGTTTAACTCAAAACGTAAGCGAAAGGGCGGTCGTACAAGTTTGTCGCTGTGATAAACCGTACAAACGCCCTTCGCCGTTACGTTTTAATCGCTGTGTTTAATACAGGGATAGATATCGAATCGATGGCTTTTGGTTGTGACTGCTGAAGGTGCTTTTTGCCCCGCAAGCGGTTCGGCGTAATCAGGTCGCTTAACCACAACACGGCGTTTTGCCAGCGCAATGGCTGGTGCCAGTAAAGAATCTGCATCATCATCAGCCCCGACCAATGACTGAAACACCCGCATCTCTTTCTTCACTAATGCACTTTTTTGCCGATGTGGGTACATCGGGTCGAGGTAAATTACGTCCGGCGCTTCAGTAATTTCGGCTAATGCGGTAATGCTCGATGCGTGGATCAGTGACATTCGTGATTGTAGCCATTCCCCGATTTCAGGGTCTTGATAACCACGTTGTAAACCATCATCAAGCAGTGCAGCTACCACTGGATGACGCTCTAACATCCGTACTTTACAGCCCAAAGCCGCCAGTACAAAAGCATCGCGCCCTAAACCGGCTGTCGCATCAATTACATCGGGCAGATACTCTTTTTTGATCCCCACCGCTTTAGCAACCGCCTCACCGCGTCCACCACCAAATTTACGGCGATGCGCCATCGCGCCTGAGACAAAATCCACAAAGATGCCGCCTAATTTTGGTTCATCCATTTTGCGTAATTGCAGGTTTTCGGGGGTTAACACCAATGCCATCAAGGCGTCAGGTGTATGTGTGAGTTGCCATTTTTCAGCAAGTTGATTGAGAGTGCCAATATCGGCACCCTCTTCACAGATTAATTGGATAGCAATATTTTCAGCCATGAATACCGTAGCTCTTCAACATCGCATCTAATTCTGGTTTACGACCTCGGAAACGCTCGAACAGTACCATAGGCGCTTCAGAACCCCCGCGACTTAAAATATTATCGAGGAAGGATTGACCAGTTTGGCGATTAAAAATGCCTTCTTCAGAGAAGCGAGAGAACGCATCAGCAGCCAACACATCCGCCCATAAATAGCTGTAATAACCCGCTGCGTAGCCGCCGGCAAAAATGTGGCTAAATGCGTGCGGGAAACGCCCCCATTTTGGTGATGGTACCACGGCAACTTTTTCTTTGATGGCATACAGCGTTGGCATCACTTGCGCGCCTTTTGCTGGGTCATATTCCGCGTGTAAGGTGAAATCAAACAGACCAAATTCAAGCTGGCGCAGTACAAACATCGCCGACTGGTAGTTTTTCGCGGCTAACATGCTTTGTAGCATATCGGCTGGCAAAGGTTCGCCAGTTTCATAGTGACCAGAGATAAACTCAAGGGCTTCAGGTTCCCAGCACCAGTTCTCCATAAATTGGCTTGGTAATTCAACGGCATCCCATGGAACCCCATTGATACCCGCCACATCGGCAACATCAATCTGGGTCAGCATATGGTGTAGACCATGACCAAATTCGTGGAACAGGGTGATGACTTCATCGTGGGTAAATAAAGCAGGCTTATCCCCTAGCGGCTTATTAAAGTTACAAGTTAAATAAGCCACAGGATTTTGCAGTGAACCATCTTTATGCACCATACGACCCACGCAATCATCCATCCATGCACCGCCGCGTTTGTGCTCGCGAGCATATAAATCGAGATAGAAGCTACCGCGTAGGGTATTGGTATCATCATACAGTTCGAAGAAACGGACATCATTGTGCCAAGTTTCAACATCCTGGCGCTCTTTAGCCGTTAAACCATAAATACGGTGAACGACTTCAAACAGCCCATTTAACACGCGCTGCTCTGGGAAATAAGGGCGCAATTGCTCATCATTAAGTGAGAATTTATGCTGTTTTTGTTTTTCGCTGTAATAGGCTAAATCCCAAGATTCGAGGGTTTCAACACCATAATTTTCTTTCGCGAATGCGGTCAGTTCCGCGAGTTCTTCTTTACCTTGCTGATGAGCGCGGTTTGCTAAATCATTCAGGAAACCTAAAACTTGCTCAGGGGATTCTGCCATTTTGGTGGCGAGGGATTTTTCGGCAAAGTTTTTAAAACCAAGCAGTTGAGCCAGCTCATGGCGTAACGCCATTAACTCATCGATAAGTTCGCTGTTATCCCATTTACCTGCGTTAGGACCTTGGTCGGAGGCGCGAGTGCTATAGGCATAGCTCATTTCGCGGCGTAGCTCTGCATTATCGGCGTAGGTCATGACAGGCAGGTAGCTTGGCATATCTAAAGTCAGTAAATAACCTTCTTCACCTTTAGATTCCGCCATGGCTTTTGCTGCGGCGATGGCGCTTTCTGGCATGCCTGCCAGCTCGCTTTCATCTTTAATGAGTTTTGACCAACCCATTGTGGAATCTAGGACGTTATTACCAAACTTAGAGGCGATCTCCGATAAACGTGCGACGATTTCACCATAACGTTGCTGTTTTTCAGCAGGTAAACCAATACCGGACAGTTCAAAATCACGCAGGGTATTTTCGATAGATTTACGTTGAGCTTGGCTTAATTGATTAAATCCAGCGTCTTCTTTGAGGGATTTATAAGCTTGATACAGTGGCTCATGTTGTCCCATCCATGTACTGAATTCGGACAGTAATGGGAGGCATTGCTCATAAGCTTCACGTAGCTCAGGGCTATTTTTAACAGAATGCAGATGGCTTACTGGGGACCAAACGCGGGAGAGTTTATCGCTCGCTTCTTCTAATGGTTGGCACAGGTTGTCCCAAGTATAGTGGCTGTTGGCTGCCAGAATATTTTCAACGGTTTGGCGATATTCGCCTAAAACATGTTCAACTGCCGGGAAAATATGTGCAGGTTCAATATGTTCAAAACGGGGTAATGCGGAATCGGCTAATAATGAGTTTGTCATAAAAAAACATCCTTGAATGCAGGCTTGCGCTCGGGAGCCAAGGCTTACTGTGCTGACAATGAAAGTGTTGGCGGGGTGACTATTTGTGAAATCAGCGCGCCGTATGTAGACATGAATAAGTATATGGGGGCAATTGTATAAACCTCAATATCACATTTGTGCTTTTTGTTATCAGTTTTTGAGAATGGCGTGGCATTATTGGCGTGCATCAATAATTTGAATGGTTGTTCTCACAATACCTTGGAAAATAAATAATTCAGTTTATAATCGAACACCTACCAAATAGAGGAAGATCGTCGTCTCCGGTGAGGCGGCTGGATTTCAAATCCAGTTGGGGCTGCCAGCAGTCCCGGGCAGGTTCGACTCCTGTGATCTTCCGCCACTTTTCTCCCTCTATCTTCGTATTAATACCATTTTTTGTAGTTTGTCTTAATCTATAAAGACTTGCTCAAAACTCAATCATCCTGAAGTTCCGGATAGTTCGATTAGAGGGAAATGGTCAGGTTTCCAGAGAGGTCGATTACTATAGTTTACTTGCCATTCTTATGGTCGGTTACCGCGTCCGTTCTGTTCGCAGCACACAATTTGTCAGAGAACTGCACGCTTTCCAATATAGAAACCGCGCATTTTTTAATCTAGGCAAAACAAGATCTAAGACAAATTTTTCTTATTAAAAATCAGTCTTAGAAAAACCGGTCATAGCATCCAACTCCATTTCGCGACCTAATGCTGTCATTGGGTGGACAATAACGAGGCCTCGTACGGATTTCTTCAGTTTGCCCATATCCGCTTGCTCTTTCTTTGTGATAGGGCGCTTGAATGGCATATCCATCAATTTCTGTGCTTCTTTACTTAGCTTCTTGTTACGCATTTCTTTCAGACGAGCGATTTCAACTTCCAGCGTCGCTTTTTCTTTTTCGAGCTCGGCGTATTTTTCCGCTTGGGTCGACAGTTGCATACTTGCCATTTGGTGACGAATAAGGTCTAAGCGGTCGCTAAGCGTTTTAATCTGTGTTTTTTCAGTTTCTTTCATCATTAATTAACCGTGAATAAATTTCCTGCCGGCAAGTATACATCATTCCGCATAAGAGGGCGAAAGGGGATAGCACCTATTAAGGCTCATCATCAAAATACGGTTATTTGCGATTTATCTATCACTATTTCACTGCTTATTTTTACTCAAAAACCAATTCGAAGCATGGTGAGTTGAATTATCAGCGGACAATTATTTCTTTTTCATAATGATTTTGTTCACCGGAATCATCAATGAGGCTAAACAGTATCTTGTTATTAGTATTATCTTTTTTAATTTCAGTCTGTTGCTCCGAAAAGGGGGGCAATAACATGGTCGGTAGTTGTTCTTCTGTTTTACCCATTTGTAGTTTATTGAACGTAATATAAAAAGGGGTGGGGTTTTTGATAGTTAAGCGTTGGCTTCCTTTATCTAACGTAAATTGGATTTGATCGCTTATTTCACCAATGGTCGCGTTAAGGTTATCAGGTCGGTAAAAGACCTTAATTTGTAGCCTGACTGCGACATTGATAATACTGGCATTGCCTTTTTCATTGTCAGGGGTCGGTGTGATTTCATATAAATTTAGCCAATAAAGTGATTCTCTGTCTGTTGAAGATGGCATAAATTTATTAACTAACCGAATGTATTTTAATTCGTTTTCATTAAGGCGGAAAATAGTAGGAATAGCAATGACAGGAGAGTGACTTGCTTTTTCTGGTGTGCCATCGGGAGCCCCATCATCAACCCAGCTTTGGATAATAACTGGGTATTTACTGGTATTTTTAATGGGCAATGTTGCTTCTCTTTGAGAATGCTTGATGATAACCCGTGAGCCTTCAATCATCATTGCTGCCTGACTATAAGAAGAAAGCAAGATCATTAACGCGAATAAGGTAGATTTCATTGTCATTGAACCTGAATAATCACTTGAACAGTTGCATCAAACTTTCCGGGTTTGACGACTTTACCTGGGATCTTTTCAAGTGAGGCATTGACTGTTTTAGAATACGTCGTCACGCCATTGACTACACCAACAGAAATAGCATCGGTCAGAACAGGGTACCACCCATTAGCCGCTCCTTGACCGGTGTTTGATAAAGACGATAGGTAATTTAAAGCCGTGCCGTTCAGTTGATACAATCTAACCCCGACGCCTGTTGCAATGTTTGGCATGCCATACCCATTTGACAGTAAATGCGTGACTCCGGATCCCGAACTAACGGTTAAGTTTTCTTGAATGGCAGAGGTAATATTTGCTGGGTTAGGTAAAAAACCCATCGCAGTTTGTGTATTTGCGGTTCCGCTGACAAACCCTGAAAGTCCGCTATTTGCAGGGGAGCCGGATTGGCACTGAAATCGAATATTAATAGGCGCGGTGACTTTCACATTATTATCGATCTCATTCTTAGAGATTAATGGGAAAAATACATTTGGTGTCACGTTTTCAACCATACAAGTGGCGGCTCGTCTAACAACGATGTTTTGGTGCAAATTAATGGCTCCGGGCCAATATAGATACCAACCATTATAGTAGTATGCGGAATCTGCATTCTCCGTTACGTTTAAAGAGCATTGCTTACATTTAAACGCCGTATAGGTAGAAGGTTGAGTCCAAGAAACAGTCCCCGTTGTTACGCTTGGCACGGGAACTCCTGAACCATAGTCAATTTTAAATAACTCTATGCTTGAGTCGGAAAAGTTTTTGGCTTTAACCAGAATCCAACCTTGGCTATCTCTATCTAGATTTGTTAGTGGGCGAGATTTCCAATAGCGAGAAAAATACTCCCCTGTATTGACATTCTTAACTCTAATTCCGACACCATTAACGATGGTTGTATAGGTCTGATCGAGCCCTAAAGCAGGGTTAGCTTGATACATGCCAGCATATGCTGAATCACCATTGGTGGCATAGAATTCTTTTAAAAACCCATCTTCATCAGCGGTGCAACGAAATAAAATTTGTTCCGGTTCATAACGTGCAGAACCTGAATCTAAAAAAGAAACATATCCTGTAGCGATTAAAGACCCTAAAGGTTGAAAGTTATTATTATTAATATTAATAACTCTTGGCGTTGTACCCATTGTACCCGATGAATCCGTAGACCCTCCCCAAGCACCAGCCGTTCCCTTTCCAGGTTCGGTATAATATACGCTACCAGAGTTCGTATTTATTGATGTGATTCGATAGCATGTTGCGAATGTATAGGTAGTAAAAGAAGAAAGTAGCAGGGCTAGCAATATTTTTGCAAAAGAAGATGTTGTCATTTTAATCGCCTTTACTTACTCGCAAGTTTCATTTAATAAAATAAGACTCAATGCTTTTTTGTCATCAGGAATGTTGTACGTTACGTGGCAATCGCCTAATTGCTGGGCAACGGATAGAGTGCCATTCAATTGTTCAACTCGAGCGTATATCTGATTTCCTTGTCCTACTAATCCAACGACTTGTTTGTTGGCATCATAAACGTCTGCACCCAGAGGTAATGATATAGATTGAGGTATAGAAATAAGGATAGGATAACCTACGGATGTATTAAACTTCAGTTTTACGTTGGCACCTGCGTAAGGTGCAATTTTTTGGGAGTTTTCAGCTAATGCAACATGATTATCCTCAATTTCTTTACTGTCTAAGCCAACGTTATTGTATTGATAAGGGATGAGAGACGGGATAATTGCATATCCGAACCTATCAATTGAAGCGCCAGAACCATTAATCACTCTAGCCCCTTTAGCGCCTTGCGCTTCAACTAACGCAAATGTGTCGCTAACATACGGACCCATGGTGACTCCTCCACCATGAGCAACGATGGCTCCCCTAGCAGAAAGGCTGCCTTGAGTATAATTTTCACCTTTAGATACACTGCCGGAAATTGTCGCTTCAGGAAATTGTTTCGTTAAATGAATTCCTGAGCTTACATTTCTATTATTCGCATCATAGTCGGCATTCACGCTGTAACTGAGTGTTTGGTCTTCTCCCATAATTCCAGATAGGTTGGCTTGATAGCTGGAATTACTGTCGCTATTTGTACCACCGAGCATCAGCATAGGAGAGTCATAGCTCCCTCCCAGAGGGACTGAAACCGTGAACATCACGATTTTATCGGTTTTTGAATTATCACGTTGATCACTATACGTGTAATTGTCGTTAACATGTCCAACTTTTTGTTGGCTATAAACAATACTGTATCCAATATTTTTATATGTGTTTGAATACCCTAGTTGGAATTGAGTATCGCGTTCACGGTTACCATAATAATTATTGATTGAACCCGATGTAAAAACTTGTCCCCACTCCCCTAAAGATTGGTTGATGTGTAGCACCATTTGGCTTTCTTGTTTATAGGTATTGGAGTTCCAGACTTCATTTTCTGATTTCATTCCTCTCACACCTAAAACATCAGCTAATTCACGAAACCCTTCAGTTGAATATTTATAGCCAGCTAATGTAATAATCGTATTTGTTGTCGACAAAGTACGGCTGTAATTTATGCCAACTCGCGCGCCCTGATGAGTTTCACCATTGATATCAGCATTAGAAAAGGCGGATTGTAGCCCAAAAGCACCAAATTGAGTCGCAAGTACTGTTCCAACAGAAGCCGCATAGTATTTATCTGCTGCACGGATACCACTGCTTAGCGTTAGCATGTTTGTTAAACCATGCTGAAAAGATGCATCAACAAACCGATTATTTATTCGGTTGAAATTCTTCAATTCACCCATCGCGATAGCATAGCGAGTATATCCTGGGCGAACAGACTCAGGTACGGCAGAGAAAGGCACAACAAATGATGTTACCTTGTCATTTGCTTCTTGAACTTCAACAAGCAGGTCGCCTTCATAGCTGGTTGGGTATAAATCTGTGATTTCAAATTGGCCTGGAGATACCGTCGTTTGGTAGATTTCAACGCCATTTTGCTTTACTGAGACGCGAGCGGTTGTTGTGGCGACACCACGGATAACGGGCGCATATCCTTTTTGCGAGTCAGGCAGCATCCGATCATCTGAAATTAACTGAATGCCTCTAAATGAAAGGCTGCCAAAAATTGAACCAGCGGTAGATATTTCACCAACTAACAATTGCGATTTTAGTGAAACAATAGGACGTTGCAGATAAGTTCTTATCCAATTAAATTTCGTTTTTTTGCCATTATTATTTTCTGTCGATGTGTAATTCATTGATGCTTGTTGGCGAAACTGCCATAAACCTAAATTTATTCCCCCGTTGAAACTGGCAAACGCATAATCAGAGTTGTACCCTTTGGACTTATTTTTGTAATAGTTGGTATCATAATTAGCGAAAAGCATCGCTGTTCCAGCATTTAAGCTACTTTCCGGGACAAATCCTTTAGCATCTTGTTTGATATAAATCTGTGGAATGAGGAGATTTAATCTTAAATTAGAAGAGTCAAAACTCACTTTAGCGTCAGGGATAATGTCTTGAATAAACAAGCATTGGGCGGATTCTGTTTCTATGGAAGCATTGGCTTTTTTGAGCAAAATGCCCATAGACTCTAATTCTTCAGGTGAAAAACATGGAGAGGTGGTATCTGTCTTATCTAACTTGAACTCAACCTCTTTTTTTTCATAGAAGTTACTGTTAACAAAAAGATTGACTAAATATTGCCCTGTTGGGACATAGTTATTCTCACTAAATTTATTAATATCAATATTTTGCCCTCCACCTAGTAACATACTTTGGTCAAAGACAAATGATTGCTCATGATGTTGAGCATTAGCTTTAGAGATAAATAAAACAGCAATAAAGCAATAAGATGCAATCTTGTATTTAAACGATAGGTTTTCTCTCCTTAAATAGGAACAACGTCTGATTGTCATCTTATTTTTATCCACTAATTATATTTATACGTGTATTCGACATTACCACCCAAATCGTTGGTAAATGAGAATATGACTTTGTCTTGCTTTGAATTTATGGTTTTTTCATCTTTAAGCGGCAATTTTTTACTGGCAAATGGCGGGATCATTGTTGGTATTAATTCTATTTTTTCACCTGCTTGACCGAATACTTTTACAGAGTTCAATGATAAAAAATAAGGTGAGTTGTTCTTAACTTCGATACCTGAAGACGTTATGCCTGAAAATGAGATATGTTTCCCTATGTCATCGGCTCCTGAGGAGAGTGATGTTGGACGGTAGAAAATTTTAATACGATGGCGAATTAAAAAAGAAAGTTCATTCTCACTTGAAGCAGCATCGCGAGGAGGAATTTGCACTAAATTTAAATAAAATAGGGATTCCTTATCTTTAGGTAAACTTCCTCCGGTATAAATTAAGTTCGCGTCTCTACCTGTATTTGGCTCAATACGAAATACTGTCGGTTGAACAATGAAAGGGCCATCTGCATCGGCTGGTGTTGAATTCGGATTATCGATATCCGTCCAGATTTGCATGATATAGGGGGTATTGTCGTTATTCTTTAATTTTAATGTTTCTGACTTGGTATCTGACAGATAAACAACACGAGTTTTTAACATCGTGACAGATGCTGATGCGCTTGAAACAAAGGCAGAAATAAAAAGAATAAAAAAAATAAATTTTTTCATTATTTGGCTCTTTTTATAAAAACAATCTCTCTTCTTTTTGAGAAGAGAGATTAGGGGCTTAATTATAAGAAATAGAATATTGAACACTTCCTAACACAGTACCCGCTTCAGCCTGACCTTCAGCATAATAACGAACGGCATAGTCATGAGTTGCCGATTTTTCATTTTGTTTTAATACTAATCCAGCATTAGATTTAGTACCTGTTACATCAAGTGCGGCTTTACTACCAGTTGGTTCAATGAGTTCTAAAGAAACATTAGTTGCCGTACCAGTATTACCAACGCGGTTACTGGATGTAATATTGTTAGCAACAAAAATGGTGTTGATATTTGTATCTGTAGTTGTCGATCCTGTACAGCCACTCACTGCGATGGTAAATGGTGTTTCACCAGCAGTACTACCTGATGATGCTAGGTCTTTCTTTGATACTGTTGGCAATAAAACAACAGGTAACGCGGTGTTTCCATTAATTGTTACAGTACATGTTTCATCAGCAACTTCGCCTTGAAAACGTATTGTATTATTAGAAGCAGCTATTGCATTAGAAGAAACAATACAGGCTGCGATAACTAAATATTTATTCATGATTACATTCTCTCCATTCAAAAATATGTAATTTTTATTTGCTTACAAAAAAGTATTAAATTGATACAAGAAAAACTAATACATTATTTATTAAAGATGCTAAAAGCCATCTCATTAATAAGTTAATGAGAGATGTTTAAAGGAGATGTTTAATTTTTCTTTGTTAGGAAAATAAAGTTATGAGAATGAATTTCATTTCTTTATTATCGTTACCACATTTAAAAATGTATCCCTATAAATACAAGGAAATTTAAATCAAAAAAATATTAACATAACTAATACTCACTTAAAAGGTGTGAAAAACAAATTTAGGGATGTAAATACTTTCAATTTGAAACAATTAAACATATTTTGATACAAAATCTTAAAGCATAAAAATAATTAATGATAAATAAGTGATGCTTATTATTCTGAAAAATCAAAAGGCTAATTAAATAAATAAAAATGAATCACTCTAAGTTAACTTAGTTAGACTAATTTAAATTTAGGATAAGTAGAAAAACGTATGTAATAAATTTTTTAGTAAAAAATGTTTCCGCCTAAAAATTAAGATAATTCTTAATTCGTTATATAGAAAAGTAATAAAAAGCAATTTTTGATGGTGCATCTAATAAGGTGGCTCGCTTTCTATGTACCTTATATTTCTTTTTGAATGTATCTGAATGTTGAGATGAAAATAATTTAAATTGTTGGTGGTGTTATTGTATTTAGTTGTTTTTATTGGAATTATATTCGGTTTTTAATTTTTTATTGATTGGGTTTTCTTGGGGGAGGTAATGATTATTTTTAATATATTAAATACTCGTTTTATTGGTGAAAATATGTCTTAAACATGAAGTTTAATAAGACTTAATACTTTAGTTTTAAAAGTCAGTAAGAGAATTTTAATAGTGATACTGAAGGGTATTAATAGCATCTCATTTAATGTATGACCCTTGATTAAAATTCAATGCTAATATTTAGTATCAGCCAGTTATATTAAGGTAACTAAATTATATTGATTAAACCATTATCACATTAAAATTAACTAATTAATTTGGTAATGATAAAATAATATGCTAGTTTTGATTTTGTGAGGGTAATGTTTAAGTTTATTATTTAATGTTAATTTTATGATGTGATTTTGTTTCTTAATGCTTGAGGTTTTTTAAAATAACATTTTATGGTGAAGAGATACAAAGGACTTCCCAATGAAATATAAAATTATCTACAAAGACCAAATTATTGGGATGAGCGAACTTGAAAAAAGTGACCCGCCAATGGGATTTGTCTTTGGTGAATTAGTACCAACACCGTTTTATAAACCCAATATCAGTACCGTGAGCTGCAAACTGTATTGCAGTGATACCCATGAAGAGATCCTTTGTAAATCTATCATGATTGAAGATCATTCAGACAAGTTTGGTGAGCAATACATCGAGGTAACGGTTTTAGTCGAGTCAGCAGAAGAGTTCGAGAAATTTTTTAAGCATCATCTAGACGCTTATGAAGAACAATTTATCTCAGAAGAATAGTGGAGAATGGCTGTAACCATCTCTTTAGATACAATTTAAAGAGATGGTTAATTTTTAAAGGGAAAGAACATAATTTAAATGATGATCAGCCGCTTTAGTTATTATTTAGAATAATCACTGTTTGACCAGAAAACTCACCTAGGTTATTCCCAATCAATGGTGACGGTGGCGGTGGCAGAAGCGGCGCCAGATTTAAAGCCTTCTCCAAGCGCACAGAGGCTAAAACGGTAAGGGACTTGGTGTGAACCGACGGTAAGTCCACCTAAATCCACGACATTTCCTGGTTCAGGGTTTGTGCTGGGATCAAAATATATTCCGTCAGAGCTGCATGCTGATTTGATTGATTTAATTGACGCTCGTACGGTTGCAGGAGCAACTTCACCGGTGGCATCCATCGTCATTTTTAAGTCATTCGCATAACCTTGAGTGTTTCCCTTAAGTGTTAATTTAGCAGGAGTAACAGCGTTATTATCACCTGTGCAATTTATGGAAAAATTCCCATCAGCTACCCCTAAAACATCCTTACGATTCCCCCCTGGTGTACCGGAAGTATTGCCTTCCCAATCCCAAACATTGACCTTACCGAAATCAATCTTAGGCGGGGTGTTAATGGTACACATCATTGGTTTCTCAATAGTAATAGTGCTATTACTAATAGTAAAAATTTTCGAGGCAATAGAACCCGACTCTTTACGCCAATAATAGTCGGGGATCACATAAGTACCAGCTGACGCTGATGGTGAAATATACAAAGAGTAACGTACATTGACACTGCTTGTCCCTGTATATTGATTATCTGACGGTGGTACAACCCCTGATGAACATAATCCAGTACTAAGGATATTCAGAGTATTAGTCAAACTATATGGAACACCACCACTTCCATTAAAACTAATAGTAAAGTTTTTTGTTGCGTTTGAATTAGTCGTTGCCTTAGTGGTACCTGTAACAGCACCATCAATTATCAATAATATTCCCTCTGCAATTTTTAACCCACTATATCCATCAATCGTAGTAAATGTAGGATAGTTTTCCGGATACGAACAACTACCACTATTACTGATTGTTGATATAGATATTGCGGTAGGGTAAACGTAATTATAAGGCAACCAATTACCACCCCCTACTTCAAGATTTTCGCTTTGCAATCCGACATCAGGTATCAAAGTACTTTTGCCTGATATGGCGGACCAAGTTTCTGCTGCGATAGCTATATTATAGTGACTACTGAAAATATAAAAAATTGCTAATATGTAAGACCTTAATATCATTAACTTACTTTTCTCATACAACAATTTCCAAGCCGTGCCCAAATAAGTGTTATTACGAGAATACGATTCATTCTTATGCATAATAGTGCTCCTCCGCTGGTGTCTGTCGCCAGCATTTTTGATGATCTAATTGCATTATTTTTCTCCTACTGGTGACTATAACTAACGCGTTTCTGGTGTATTCGATACCATAGGCTGAGCTTGCGGTTGCCCACTGACACAGCGATAAGAGACTTGACGGATTGGCATATCCGCGGAGACATCAACATGGCGTAAATCGAATTTCACCTGACATTGCTGTGCGGCTGTCTCTCCCCACTTCACCAACAATTCTCCTGTTTCTGGTAACCCCGTCAGGTACACCTGCCCGGCATCCCCGACAATGCTGCTAATGTTGTCAGCGCTGTTATCGGAGGTTAAGGTCGCAATCGCCCCAAAGGGCACATATTTGGCCCCCTGTTTTAAGGTCATGAGCACTTGGTAGCCGATACGGGTACGGAAACTGGCTTTCACCACTGCGCCTTTGGTGGGGTAAACGTTGGTATTGGATTGCGGCAAATCGACGTTTTCAGGCAGTGTGCTTGGGTCTAAGCCAATGCTGTTTTTGTTATAGTCGGAGAGATAAGGTGCCACCGCATAGCCTCGCCAATCCGTGACAGCAGAACCACCATTAACACTGACCCCTTCGGCGCCCGGTGCACTAATCAGTGCAACAGAGTCCCCCATCGAACGGCTTAAGGTTAGCCCTTCGGCGTGGAGCAAGGCGCCGCCGCTGGCATTCATATTGATTGACTGGGAATTATTGCTATAACTATAACCGGTACTGATACTGCCTTTATCGCCTTGGTAGCCCGCATTCAGGTTGGTGTTGGCTATTTGCCCTTTATTTCCCCAGCTTTGTGACGCGCCATACGACAGCTTGCCATCCAGCATGTTGCCGCTCAGGCCGCTATTATTTTGCGTGCGCCCATTTTGGTCATGGCTCATGGAGTAGGTGGCATAAATGGACTGTAAATCACGGTCTTGGGTAAACACACTGAACGGCACGCTTAAGTTAAAAGAGAGCTGGCGGTTTTCCGGCCAGTGATTGCGACTGTCTTTGACGCGGTCGATATTGTAGTTCACACCGTAACTGACCCCTTTAAAGCTGTTGCTGTAGCCCATGGATAAACCCGTTAACGTTCGGCTGCTGCCCCAGTAATCATCACGATTAGCGCGAAAATGCAGTGAGCCATACTGTTGCATCTGTTGGCTGAGCTGGGTTTGGAAGCTGCTGCGACGACGCTGTAAAGTCCACGGGCTAAGACCCTCTTCAAGGCGATAACCTTGGCTGTTAAATTCGCTAAAATTATAGAAATGCTCGGTGGAGTAACGTAATGCAGTTAAATCCACCGACGTGCCGGTTGCCATTAAGCTTTTTGAGTAACGGATACGGTAAGATTGCCCCGTTTTTCGCTCGCTAGAGCTGGTAACTGGGTTGGAATAAGTAAATTTAGCCGATGAGTGCGTGACGTCCGTGGAGACAGCACCGAAGTCACCTAAAGAGACTCCTGTTCCTAAACTCAGAGATTGATAATCTTTTGCCAGCAAGGCGCCGCCATACACCGTGACATCGTTATGCAGCCCATAAACAGCAGTACCGAGAATAAAGTCAGAACGACGTGAGCTGGTGGTCAAGTTGCCATTGTAACGACCGGAGGCCACTTCGTATTTCCAGCCACCGGGGCGCAACATCACGGGTAAAGATGAGTAGGGAACTACAAACTGGCGCTCAGCGCCATCGGCTTCGGTGACCGTGACGTCATAATCCCCGGATAAGCCCGCTTGCTGGATATCATTGATATAAAAGGGCCCTGGAGCCACATAGGCTTCATACACGATATTGCCATTTTGGCGAATAGTGACGCGAGCGTTGCTGTTGGCAACACCACTGATCGCCGGCGCATAGCCGCGTAATTGGCTTGGCAGCATTTGCTCGTTAGAGGTTAGCTGCACGCCCTTAAAGGGCACACCATCAAACACATCGCTGCCCGTGCTGCTTTCACCGACTAACAATGTCGAGCGTAATGCACGAATATCCCGTGATAGGGTGGTATTGGAAAAGTAGGTTTGGGTGTTGGTCGTGGCCGATTGGTTCTCGCTCCCGCTGTATTCGAAACGGGAATGGGTGAGGTTACTGCGCAGACGCCACGGCCCTGCATTGGCACCCAATCGTGCGGACGCAAAGACGTTGGTATTTTGATTTTTTTTGCCGTGGTCATAGCGGCTCGTGGTGCGACCGGCGCTGACGTTATAGTTCGCCATGAGTGCCGGAATGCCATCGTCCCATAATGACGGATCCGCATTACGGTTGACTTGAGATTGCATCGCCACTTGCGGCACGCTGATGTTTAATCGTAAGCGTGACAAATCTAATCGGGTTGTCGCTTGTGGGATCAGGGCGCCTAAATCTGAAATAAACTCGCCGTTAGGTAAGTCTTTCAGGACAGGAATTTGCGACACATTGACCCCAAAGGTGTCGAGCTGCTCAGGGGTTAATTCCGGTGCGATTTCACCGTGGGTATTTTTGATAAAATTAAGCGTGAATTGCCCCACGTCCTGTTGGTTCACAAATACGGAAACGGTGTATTCCCCTTCGGCAACGCCACCGGCTTGTGAGAAGGCGGATAAATCCACGTCTGTGTTTTCACCTGCAACCCCTAAAAAACTGGGATCAAAGTAATCTTCGGCCTGTGTTGGCGCGACCGCCAATAGCAATACACACGCCAGCGGGTGATAACGGAAAAAAGGATTTTTTGGCTGGTGTTCAGCAATTTTATCGGCTTTTTTCATGGTCTTCCTTTATCTTGCGAATGCAAGAATCCTCCCGTTGCCAATGCGCATCGGGTGAATGTGTTTATCTGTCGGGTGTGGTTACATTGCTGAGAGTTGGCGTGTTCTCATTTTGTCGGTTCCGCCATCGTCTTCCATGAGCTGCCAATGAATGTCGCTTCCCATATGGCTGGCATCAAGGGGCCACTGCGCCTCCCCAAAGGGGGGGATCATGCGTGAGGAACTTAAATTCAGGGCGTTCTTCCCCACCGACAGTGACGCTAACGTGACATAAAAAGGCGTCGGGTTTTTCAGGGTTAGCGTGTTTTTTGTACGCTGAAATTGCAGCTGTTCGGCGATGTTGTCGAGATGATGTTCCGGTAATCCCGCGGGGCGATAAAACAGCTTCAGATTATTTTGTACGGCAAGGATCATTTGCGCGCCTTCCGCCGCCTCTTTTGATTGCGCGGGGATCGCCGTCAGTGACAACTGCGCAATCGACTCTTTATCTTGCGCGAGTAAATGATGTTTTTGAAGAATACGCAATGTGAGCGTTTCACCCGGTTCGAAGCGCTGTAACGGTGGTAAAGCAATAAATGCCGTCAAATTTTCATCGGCGGCTTCGGTATTCTCGTTCGCCGTTTTGCTTGATGAATTCCCTTCCCACGGCAAGAGGCGCGCCTGCAATAAATACGGTATCGCCGTATTATTGGTGATAGTGTACGTCACCCCGTTTTTGGCATCATGGGGGTAGATAATACGGGTTGAATGCAGTGTCAGCCCATTAATTTGGTCTTGGATGTTATTT
>NZ_WLUL01000011.1:0-228136 GCF_009706585.1 Providencia sp. wls1916 | reverse complement strand
TCAGATAAATAGTGCGTAATTAATGTTAATGGAGCCAATAAAGGCTGTGTTCCTTGGCGGTATTCGAGGATTAACTTACTCAATGCTTGCCTTTGGTTTGATGTCAGATAACGTTTAAAGTAACCTTGGATATGCATAAGCACATTAGTGTGATTGCGCCTAGTCGCTTGGTGTTGTAATAAATTCATAAACTTATTTCGATACTCATCAAAATAAGAATCGATTGAATCCCATTCATTGTTACTAGCAACAAAACGACCAAGTTCTCGATAAAGAGGCTGTGAATGCGCCAATAAAAGGAGCTTATATCGAGTATGAAAGTCGATTAATGAGTGCCGATTGAAGGAGTTTTTCTTTAGTTCATTTAGCTCATGAAGAGCAAATACCCGTATAATAAAATTTTCTCGAATATGAGGATCGCTTAACCTGCCATCTTCCTCAACAGGCAACCAAGGCATTACTTTGAGTAATTGTTCAGTAAAAAGCCCAATTCCAGACTTTTTATTACCATTGCCAACTGAATCATATACTCGAACCCTTTCCAAGCCACAGCTAGGTGAGTTTTTACATACAATATAACCACTTAAATTTAAAAGCCCACTCAAATAAGTGGTCGAAAACTGAAGCATCTCTTCAGTTAAATCGCCTTCACGACCATCGCTGAACTTGAGTCTAACGCTATTTTCGTCAGATTTAACTAGCCTCAATGCAGGTCTAGGTGTTGGTAAACCAATCGCCATTTCCGGGCATGCTTGTTGGTATTCGAAATAATCTGATAACTCATCTACAGCAAAGTGAAAGCGCTTATGACCACCATCAAATCTAACGCTATCACCCAATAAGCATGAGCTAATACCTACAGTGATTTTTTTATCTGATGTATTGCTCATATCACTAGAGGTAAGAAGATTAACCATCATTGCCACCTTATATGAAATCACTTATATACGAAATTGATTTATAGTAATAATTGAATTCATATTAGTAACATTGCACTTTATTTACTAGCTTTATAAATCACTACTCCACACTCTAATAAAACAAACAAAAAAGCCCCACTGAAGTGAGGCTCATAAGCTGCTGACGTTGTAGTTATTCTTATCACAATATCAGCTATTTTACGATCGTAAAGTATTTTATTAAATCTTCTCTACATACCTATCTAATTCTAATTTTATGTCTAACATCATCAACATTCCGTCAATGACCCCCTCCGCTTTTTGAAGTTTTTTCCCTATATGGGTATCTGAGCATTTATGTTCTCTAGCTAGCTGCATGAATGTTTTCCCAAATAAATAATAATCCAGTAGCAGGTCATGCATCTCTCTATTCTTTATACTTAATTGAGCCATACAGCTAGAGATAATCATGGCGTCATCTTCACAACATTGAGGTCGAGATTTCACCTTACTAGGTATTAAGCGACTAAATCCTGCCGCTGTCGAATACCATTGAACTGACTCGATGTTATCCGCAGCCCATGCGCCCCACATTTCTAGTACTTGTTGAATATTACGCATCCGTTACCTCGTATTAATTTTCGAGCTTTTGCCGTCGGATTCAGCGTTAATACGTTTAGCTATAGAAATGGCACTATCTGATTCTTTGGCGAGATTTGAAGTGCCTCTTTCTCTTGTCTTGTACATAGTCATTAATCGCCCATTTATCACAGCATGATTTTCAGCCTTAACATCGGTAGAATATTTTTTTACTGTCGCACGATAACATCCTAGGTACCGAGAAACCTCAGCCATATTTCCATATGTCTTAATAAGCAACTCTGGAATAGTCATGATTTCAGCTTTCATAAATCCCCCATCTGATAAGTGATCCCTTTCTGGTACCAATCAGGTAACGTGAACTCAATTCGACCTATTACACCGCTAGCCCGTAGTGCCTGAATTCTTTTAAGCTCAATCTTCATGTGCTGATATAACTCATCCATTTGCCACGGTTTCAACTTCACTGAAGCACCTGCTAAACGAGCTATGCGGTCAATCGTCATTTCGCTGTAAGTGATAACAGCGTGAGCATTGAATTCGTGTGGGTCTTCGCCAAGTTTTCGATGGCAACCTACGCAGTGAGCGAAAGCATTAAAGGGATGGTATCGGGTTGATTTGTGTCGTCGTGATTTGAAATGTGAACAGTGGAGTTTTGAAGGTTCGTGTCTAAATTGTCTTCCGCAGTAGTCGCATTCATAAGTTGCTCTTTCCCGGACCAACTGCGAAAACACAATATCGTGCTTGTCGCGTTTTAATGC
This sequence comes from Providencia sp. wls1916, assembly GCF_009706585.1. Taxonomy (NCBI): domain Bacteria; kingdom Pseudomonadati; phylum Pseudomonadota; class Gammaproteobacteria; order Enterobacterales; family Morganellaceae; genus Providencia; species Providencia sp. wls1916. The sequence goes on along the minus strand of NZ_WLUL01000011.1, from coordinate 225,876 downwards.
CATTTATTTCTCCTGAATATCCCACTCAGCGACAACAATCACAACCATCGGGTTTTCGCTTAACTCTATCGTCCTCATAGTATCTACGGCATGCGGTAATATAAATTTGCGCTTTAACACTCCAGCACACTTCCTGACCGCATCATTTGATTTATGAATAGCCCAGCATAATTTAAGGGTAGTAAGTGCGCTCATAAACACTTCAGCCTCATTTCTCATCTCTCTTGTTGCTCCTTAAGTTTCATATACTCCGAGTTATTGGGAATGATGATTGGGATGCCTTTCTCAATACACCATTGTTCATGCTTCTCCATCATTAGAAGCATCCGTGCTTTATCCATCTTGCGGGTTTTCTCACGCTCTCCGTTTTCATCACGACCTAACCAGTGACCGACAAAATATTCATGAGTTTCTTCATTAGTGATTGGCTTTGATAGAACGACTTCACCAGCTCCATTTTTAATATCAATGACAACACCACGCGCACGTAGCCAATCGCCTGTAGTTTCTATCCACATGCGCCATGTTCTATTCATTGATATTGTTCTGAGGTCACGCCATTCGGTGATTCTGATTCGGTATCGCTTACCGGTTTCTGTTACTTCTGAGAGGGTTTTGAAAATGCCTTTGAGATTAGATTTGTGGAGACAGATATCATCTGTCAATTAGCCTCCTATTTTACCCTTGCGAAAATTAGTTTTGAGGCGTAGCCTAATAACGTTAACTCGTTAATTAATCAGTTTTTACCTAGCGGCCATCGTATAATGGCTATTACCTCAGCCTTCCAAGCTGATGATGTGGGTTCGATTCCCACTGGCCGCTCCAATCGTCTTATCGCTCCCCTTACTTAAATCCATATTTGTTTTTCCAATCGGCAATGATTGATAACGCTTTGTCACGCTTAGTGGGTATCACTGCGCTTTCAAGTTGCAAAACTGGATCAGGTATTTTCTCACCTGATTTAATACGATTAGCCATAGCCTTAAGCTCAGACGCGCAAAGTTTTATAACCTCTGAATCCGATAAGTTTCGACTTCGCATTTCTGAGTAAATTTTAGTGACCATCCAGTAACAAGCGCTCGACTGCCAATTAAATCTACGCCAACCTCGCTCTGAGCAATACTTCTTGAACACGTTGTATAGTTCAGTTTCCGTGGGCAATCCGAGCTGAGTAAAGTCTTCCTGTTTGCACCACTTGATGAATTGACCGACTGCGGGGAAAAAAGGCGAATCACTTGCCCTCGCGTGTCTCATTCCGTTTTGAAGTTGCTCACGGGTAGTAATTCCATTTTCAGCAAAAGCGGCAATCCACTGGCGTTTAGCTGCGAGTTCATCACTTTCATTTTTGAAGATGGTATTTACTGCGGCAGGAAAGATTTGTTTCAGATTTCGGAATAGCACATCAACAAGTTGCTCAGCCTGTGGGCTTACTATTTTTTGCGGCGTACTGTCTTGAGCAATTTTAGCCAGTGCGCCTGCATCTCGATTAGCAATTACAGTTGCCAAATGAGGTTTCATATAAATTCATTCTCCCATGCTTCACGAGTATTCCAGCTTTGTGTTGGCTCTTGCTCTACAACTCGTTTGTTTCGGTTTGGTTGCTGACTTTGAATGACTAAAGTCGCCCATTTTTTGCGAAGTTTTGCAGGAGATAACACGACGCTACACCAAAACGAATCGCGGTTAGCCCATTGGAATAATCGGCAAATATCTTTGTGTGAATACCCGTCTAGTTGGCGCATCAAGCGGATATCATTAGCCCATGATGACCAGTTTGGCTCTTTGGTTGCAGGACTGATTATCAACACTTGCGAGTAAATCCATTGAGCTGCCTTGAGGTCATCAGCATTTCCCCACTTGTTACCTTTGGGGGAACAAACAACAGCATTGGGATCAACCACTGAAATTTTTTCGGATGGTTGGTCAGGGGATTCGATAGAATTCTCTGACGATATATTATTTATTTCTTTTTTCTTTAAAGTATTTCTTTTGTGTGTCTCCAGATTAGAGACATCATTTGTCTCTAAGTTAGAGACGTTTTTTGTCTTCAAGTTAGAGACACTGTCTCTAGATTGATTTTTCCATGCTGAAACCTCTTTGTTGACACCAATTTTTTTACCATCAAGAATGATATAATTCATTGAAAGTAATTCATTCTTTGCCTTATTAACGTTCTGCCTTGATAGTTTGGTCATCTCAGCTAATTGAGAGTCAGATATTCGATCGCTTTTCTTTCCAAAACCATAAGTTTTACGAATTAACGCAAGCATGACTCTAAATTGCCTTGCGGTTAGGTCGCAGCACATCAGCGATTCAAGTAACTCGTTGGCAAGCTTTGTATAGCCACTGTCCAACTCTGCCATTCTTGGTTTCTCCGGCTTAACGGGAAATTTAAATACCTCCGCTGTATTCATAGCGACCTCCATATCGATTTGTTTTGAAATTAATATTCATGTAAAATTACTCCTGCATAACGAAATACGATGAAGGCCTAGTTGGTTGCCGCCTCCTAGGCTTTTGCTTTTTAGAACATTGAAACTTGCTTGATAGTCTGTTTGGCTCTTCGTTTACTTACCATTGCTGGCTTACTGCCATATTTATCTATCCATGTGTTAGCTACGTGATAACAATCATCAAATATTGCTCCACGACGACTAGCTTGTGAGCACCGTCTAAAATGAGATATCCCCTCATCCGCGGCTAATTCCAAAGCCACTCCATCCTGATAACCTAATTCAATCAATTTTTTAATAATATTTTTTCGGATAAATTCATCAGGATTCATTGATATTTACCTCCTGTAATGAACCTGTTTTCCATAGTGAAAACTCAGCCATTTGCTTCCACAAAAAGCGATATTCCTCTTCACTAATTTTCTTTTCACCCGGCAAAACAAAATCAATTACCCCTGCCGCTGCTAATGTCTCGCATAGCTCAGGTATCTTTTCGGTTCTACGAGTGATAGTTGAGTCATGAACGCCTAATGATTTAGCGATGACTGTTTGAGATGTTGTTCTGATAACTTGATAAGCGGTTGCCACCAAGTGATTGGATACAAATCGGTTAAACGATTTGCGTGAATTTGCGTTTTCCATAATTTATATTCCTTCATATACAGTTAATCCGTTACCCACGATCCTGTGGGTGTGCTGCTCTGAGAAGTTCCTCTGAGCGATTCCAAAGAATATAGACGCCCTAGAGTTAACTAGGGAAAACAAACCTATATTCAAATGTTAAAGAACGAGTAAATCTATACTGCTTTTGGAGGAAAAATGTCATCGATAGTGACGTTAATTCCCTTATTGTTAAAAAAACTTACTAGCTGCCTGCATACTTCAAGGTCTGCTTTACGCCGACCATTTTCATAATGGCTAATGTTTCCCTTTGTGCAGCCAAGCTCTTTAGCTAAATCAGTCTGAGTAAGCCCAAGTTTTTTTCTATATCGGCTTATGTAATTCATCTAAACCTCCTTATTCTTTATCACGAAAGTATACGTAAGGTATCCGTAATTTCAACAAAAAAGTATACACATTGTCGGTCTACATTTATGTATACATATCGTATTATTAGGTTATGAAAATGAAATGGTATGAACTAGCCAAGTCCCTTATGAAAGATAAGGGCATTACATACGATCATATGGCAGAGCATTTTTCGGTATCGAAAGGTGCCGTTGGGCATTGGATGACAGGAAAGAGAGAGCCTGCATTTAGTGAAATAGCTAGAATACTTGCATATGTGGGCATCAATAACCCAACCATAAATCAAGATGGTACTATTAGCATTAACGAAGATTCGATCAGTAGAACTGAGCCAATCTATGAATACCCTTTACTATCTAAAGTACAAGCAGGTTCATTTACCGAAAATAGTAACTCTTATACGGAGAAAGATGCCATTGCATGGATACCTACAGCCAAGAAAGCAAGTGATCGCGCTTTTTGGCTTGAGGTTGAAGGTCACTCAATGACAGCAGCACAAGGAGGCAAACCTAGCTTTCCTGAAGGAATGTTGATACTTATTGACCCAAAAGAGCCTGTGAATGTTGGTGATTTTTGTATCGCTAGGCTAAACGGTAACGAATTTACATTTAAAAAATTAATTAGAGAATCAGGGCAAACATTCCTTGAACCTCTTAACCCGAAATTTGATTTAATCCCAATAAATGAAAACTGCGAAATCATAGGTAAAGTTATAAAGTGTCAATGGTCTGATGACACCTTTTGAGGAGAAAGCATGGCATTCAATGATATTGAACTAGCAAATATTGAAAAGTGCATGGAATTTTTCTTAGAAAAACGCCGCCCAGCAGAACATCTCAGAGATGAGCTCGATTTACAGTATCGTATTGAAGATGACTCGGTCGTTATATTCGAGGTTAGACAGCTAACATGGAGTGACTCAAGAGTAGAAGAACCTGTAGCAAAAATAATACATAACAAAATCACTGGTTCTTGGTCACTACTATGGATGGATAAAGACAGTAACTGGCATCATTACGATGAAAAAATGTTAGGTAGTTTTTCAGATGCCATTAAGCTTGTAGAAGATGATTTACAAGGTTACTTTTTTGGCTAACGATACATTCAGAGTATTACTGACAAAACAACAGTAAATAGCTTTAAATAACCTCAGTCCTCCCCACGAGGGCTTTTGTATGTAAAATTCGCAGCCTCCCAAACGGATAACCACATGAAAAAAATCATTATTTTATCAGCTTTAATTTCGTTAACTGCCTGCTCTTCAGGAAAAAATGACAACTCTCCTGCACAAGTAGGAATGGCTAACCCTGCTTCTGTTTATTGCGCGAAAATAGGCGGAAAACTTGACATAGTTAACACTAACGATGGACAAGTAGGATATTGCACCCTCCCCTCTGGTGAAAAAATTGAAGAGTGGTCTTTGTACAGAAGAGATCACAAATAAACATAAAAGCCCTAATGGGCTTTTTTTATATCCTCAACTTCACTCCTATTTAAAATCACTCTTACAAGACAAATAATTTTTCAAATAAATTACCTGAGAATACAGATAGTTGACAATTAAACACAAACAAAGTCTACATTTTGTATTTACAAGCATCTACGATTAGTATACATTCAAGCACATCGAAGGCACACACCCTGAGATAAATGCTCTTTAACATCTTGCCGATTACGTGTGTTTTATACAGTACGGCATAGCGGAACGCTCAGAGGAACTTCTCAGAGCAACCACTGAGTGGTTTTTGGGATTAGTAAAAGCACTACGGCACATATGGTATTAGGTGACCATCCCAATCACCAAAGATCACTTAGGAGGCAAATATGACAGCTATTATTTTTTTACCAGCAAAAGAAAACTCAAAGATGCGCAGATATAAACGTAACGGAGAGTACTACAAGCAACGTAACAAGTTAAAAGCTAAACAAAAAAGCCGCTCAGTGGAAGAAATATGGGACTCGATATTTAAACCAGTAGATGAAACAGATGTACTGGCAAACTTGCTTGTCAGGATAAAAGACACACCCGATGTGCAACACAAGCAATCACGGCTACGCAAGCCAATTACGCAAAGTGGCGAAGTGACAGCGAGAGCTTAAAGCTTATTAGGTGAGCGGGTGATAGATAAGAATTAGAAATATGATAAAGCCCTATTAAGGGCTTTGAATGACTAAACGTTTTTACGTTCGATTGTCTGCTCACCCCAAAACAACTTATCGTCTGTTGTTTTAGAAAAAGCTAGAGGGAGCACTTCATCAGAACCTTCTTCCCAAATTTTCTCAGCTAAAACTTCATCATTTTTAGCTAGCTCAAATATAGCTTGAGCAATCTCAATTGAAGTTTCACGGACTTTCGCCCACTCAGATATGTGATGATCTTTCATGCTTTATATCCCTTAGTAGTTGGTACTAAGGGAAATAATAGCATGAATACAGAAATTTAAAAAAGCAGCTTAACTTGCACTGCAATTACAAAAGTTCACGCTCAACAATACCCCACTAAAAGATTAATAAGGAGGCAAAATGCCACACGCTAAAGCATCAGTAGATATTAACTTGAAACTCATTCTGTCTGATGAAATGCAACCAAAAGTAAAAGGTATGGCTGAAATATCTGTACCTGAAAATGAGCCAAATATTCAAATGCTATTGGATGAATTTGTGAAAAATCTAATCGGGAACGAAGCGGTGAAAACAGCTCTCAAAAAAGCCGCATTAGAAACACTAGTCAGAGACATTATCCATTAAAAAAGACTTACCCCTTTCATATTTAACCGAATAAATATTACCAACATCAGGGGACTTTCTATCGCTATCGCAAGATAAGTGAGGATTTCGCACATCCGGAGATAAGCATGAATATAGATAAATACAAACTTTGTTTAGCTCAATCACAAGCTGGAATTGCACGCTATCTCAAGGATGAGAACGGATGGAGCGAAGCAAATGAAACATTAAAGACAGCATATGGAGTCAAATATGAACGCAAAGCAGAAATACATAAAACAGAAAATATTCGCCCTACTGCGCGAGTCTGACATGACTGATAAACAAATAGACGAATTAGTTGCTGATTGGAAATTTAAACAGCAATGCGAAAAGACAAATCGAATCCTACGGCAAGTTAACTCTCGTGGGTCATACGCATTCACGTAAGGAGATAGCCATGCCCCTTATTTTGGATATGTGCTGCGGTAGTCGTATGTTTTGGTTTGACAAGGAAGACAATAGAGTAATTTACAGCGATATAAGGGTAGAAAAACACATTCTATGTGATGGCAGGAAGCTAAATATAACACCAGATATTATCGCTGATTTCAAAAGCCTTCCCTTTCCTGATAACTCATTTCACCAAGTTGTATTCGACCCGCCGCATTTAATGAGCATCGGAAACAATAGTTGGATGTTTAAAAAGTACGGACGATTAAACAAAGAAACATGGAAAGAGGATTTAGCTAACGGATTTAGTGAAGTATTCCGAGTGCTGCGGCCAAACGGAACATTGGCTTTTAAGTGGAACGAAACTCAAATTCCTACAAAGCAAGTATTAGCCCTTACTGACCAGAAACCGACGATAGTTCAGCGCGTAGGCAAGAACGATAAGACCCACTGGATATTATTCGTTAAGGACGCCCCTATGAGAATTCAAATATATAGCCCTGATCCTAAATTTGATATTGGGGAAATGGCTATTGATATTTATAACGAAATTGACGGAGAGGAACTTCGACAACTATCTGAATCAACCAAGGATAGGATTCTAAAGAAAATACAGGATGTATTGGAAGAGAGGCTTATTCAATGAACGAAGGTATTTATTACGACATTTCAAATGAAGACTATCACCATGGATTAGGTATTAGTAAGTCACAACTTGACCTGATAGATGAATCTCCGGCTGATTTTATATGGCATAGGGATGCGCCAGTAGATAACGAAAAAACAAAAGCTCTAGATTTTGGTACGGCTTTGCATTGCTTATTGCTAGAGCCTGATGAATTTCAAAAAAGATTTAGAGTTGCACCGGAAGTAAATCGTAGAACCAATGCAGGAAAAGAACAAGAAAAGGAATTTCTTGAAATGTGTGAAAAGGAAAATATCACACCAATTACCCATGAAGATAGCAGGAAGCTATCACTCATGAAAGATAGTGCGATGGCTCACCCAATAGCTCGATGGTGCTTAGAGGCGAAAGGAGTCGCTGAAAGTAGCATCTATTGGAAAGACAAGGATACGGACATTCTTTGTCGTTGTAGACCGGACAAGTTAATCGAAGAGCATCACTGGCTAGTTGATGTAAAAAGTACTGCCGACATACAGAAATTTGAACGCTCTATGTATGAGTACCGATATCACGTACAGGACTCTTTCTATTCGGATGGATATAAGTCACTAACGGATGAAATACCTGTTTTTGTTTTTCTTGCAGTAAGTACAACCATTGATTGCGGACGTTATCCTGTCAGGGTATTTGTTTTAGACGAACAAGCCAAATCAGTTGGTCGCACCTCTTATAAACAAAACTTATTCACCTATGCGGAATGCCTTAAAACTAACGAATGGGCAGGCATTCGCACGCTGTCACTGCCTCGCTGGGCTAAGGAATTAAAACATGAGCACGCCACCGCTAGCTAAATCTGATCTACAAAAGACTCAAGGAACAGAAGTAAAAATAAAAACTAATGAGCAAAAACTTGTAGAGTTTATTAATCAGCCCGGAATGAAAGCCCAATTATCCGCTGCGTTACCTAAACATATCACATCTGACCGCATGATTAGAATTGTCAGTACCGAGATTCGTAAAACCCCCTCTCTTGCAAATTGTGATATTCAAAGTTTTATTGGTGCTGTAGTTCAATGCTCACAATTAGGATTAGAGCCGGGTAATGCATTAGGTCACGCCTACCTTCTGCCTTTCGGTAATGGTAAGTCAGATAACGGACAACAAAATGTTCAACTCATCATTGGCTACCGAGGAATGATTGATTTAGCAAGGCGCTCAGGTCAAATCATTAGTATATCCGCAAGAACAGTACGCCAAGGCGATAACTTTCATTTTGAATATGGGTTAAATGAAAACTTAACTCATATACCCGAAGGAAATGAAGATTCACCAATTACCCATGTTTATGCTGTTGCTAGGCTAAAAGATGGAGGTGTTCAATTCGAAGTTATGACCTATAACCAGATAGAAAAAGTTCGTAATTCAAGTAAAGCGGGTAAAAATGGTCCATGGGCAACCCACTGGGAAGAAATGGCAAAGAAAACAGTCATTCGCCGACTTTTTAAATACTTACCTGTTTCCATCGAAATGCAAAAAGCCGTCATACTTGACGAAAAGGCAGAGGCAAATATTGAACAAGATAACTCTGCAATTTTTGAAGCTGAATTTGAAGAGGTGAATAGCCATGGCAATTAACCTATTCATCGTGACAGCTCACTTAGGGAAAGACTGTGAGCAACGATGGACGCCAAACGGAAAGGCAGTTGCATCTTTTAGCTTACCAGTAAAACAAGGTTATGGAGAACACGAAAAAGTATCATGGGTTATCTGCAAGATGTTTGGAGTTAAAGCTGAAAAACTTCCCCAATACTTAACAAAAGGAACAAAAGTTACGGTCACTGGTGAGTTCGTCATGGAAGAATGGACAAGCCAGAATGGAGAGAAGAAATCAACACCAGTCATTATCGTTAACCAGTTAGATTTTAGTGGTAACAGCAATCAGGCAGGAATCCAGCAGCCAGCACGACAACCTCATCGGTCACAGCAGCAAGCTCCACAGAATGAGCCACCTATGGATTGGAATGACGAAATCCCCTTTGCCCCTATCGGACTCCCCTATCCTCGCCACGCTATTTACGTGATTTAACGATGGGCTCAATGCAAAGATGCAAAGATGCAAAGATGCAAAGATGCAAAGATGCAAAGATGCAAACAGGATATATATGTACATTAAGCAATTGCAACAACAAATTCATCAGCAAAATAAAGATGCTGGATGGTGGGACAATCCACGCGAAAAAGGAACGCTACTCTGCCTAATTCATTCAGAAATCAGTGAGGCAATGGAGGGAGAACGCAAGGATTTAATGAATAGCCATTTGCCACATCGAAAAATGGCTGAAGTTGAACTTGCTGATGCTGTTATTCGTATTTTGGATTATGCCGAGGCTTTTGGCTATGACATTGAAGGCGCAATAACTGAGAAACTCGAATACAACAAGCATCGCACAGATCACCAACGTGAAAACCGCGCAAAGGAAGGTGGGAAGCAATTCTAATCTAACTCGCAGTGAGGCAATGAAGGTGATGACACATAGATATTGATTCAGTTTATTAGGCGTGGATTAGTCACATGGATGTGAGTATGATTCCTGCTTTAAATAAGGAGGGGTTATGGATAGTGATGATAAACTAGAAAAAATAGAGCACGCTGTTATTCTTATTCTATACATCGGTTTTTTTTTAATGGTATTTTTTGTCATTTTAGCTTTAATAGCATTGAATGATGTATCGCTGAGCTTTGGAGATGGTAGCTTGTGGTCATCTATATTTAGCTTCATTTCATCGCTAGGAGTAATTGCCACTTTATGGGTTTATTGGAAGCAAAAAATAAAATCAGATACTGACGCAAGAACAAAGTTAGAAAAAAAAGAAAATGCAATTAAAAAATTATATACTCAAGAGATATCTAAAACAGTGGAAATCTATGACGAAATAAAAAATCTAATAGATTACGCAAGGAATAACACAATAACAAATAAGCAAAGGCTTGTAGTTATATATAACATTTCTCCCTCATACGTTATATCTATAATCAATACCAATAACACTGATATAGAAAAATTACTAACAGTGCAAAAAAGAGATAGTGACACCCTAAAAGGGATATTGTTAAACTCCACTGATATAAGTGATGAACTTTATGAGCATATATTCAGCTGCCTTAATGCTATTACTGACATAACTCAATTAATGAGTTCCTTTTTCTCATTAGCTAAAAGAGACCCAAAAAACATTAGTCAAGATAAAGAGATGATTTACTGCGATTTGAGTTTTTTAGAAACGTTTTTTATAGGAACTGGAACGAATGACCAAGTTTCACAATTAAACATAATAAGAAATCGTCAAACTATTAAAGATATATACAGGCAATATCAATAATAAAAGCCCTGCACTAGCGGGGTTTTTTACACCTAAAATTCAGAGTAACAATTCATGCAAATAATCGGATATGTATTACTGTTTGTAATGCAGGGTTCTGCTGTACAGTTACTAAGCAAATATACACAGCAAGAGTGAGAGGGATGTAGTGAGGTTTTTAAGAGAGAATCAATAATTAAATTCATCTATAGCAAAATATGGAGACTATTATGAATACAAACCTTTCTGTTGAGTGCTTACCAATATCTAAATACTGCGAATTGTTTGGTGAGAGCACTGATGCAATCAATAAACGAGTTCAAAGGCGCTTCTGGCAAGAGGGAGTGCATGTATTAAAGGTCGATGGTTCAAAAGAGCGTTGGATTGATATAAAGGAAGTCAACAAATGGGTCAGAAAAAACAAACAGAATACCTACTACCAAGAGGCGTAACCATCCGCCAAAATAAAACCAAAAATACCTTGGTTATTACATTCACTTATAAAGGGGTTCTGTGTAGGGAACCTCTATCCAGACTAACCGTAGATAATAAAAACATTAAATACGCAGAAAGGTTACTTGCTGAAATTCAAAATAATATTGAAAAAGGTACATTTAATTACCACAAGTATTTCCCTAACTCTAAAAAATCAAATTTCTTCGGTGATAATAATCGTGAAAAAAGAGTTATTGATTATTTGGAGGAGTATCTTGTGATTTGTGAAACAAGAAATCTATCACCATCGACTATCAAAGGCTATGAAAAGTGTAAAAATGCCTTGTCTGATTTGCATCAATTACATGTTTCATCACTAACACCGGCAATACTAAAAAACTGGATACAGAAGCAAACGACAGTATTAAAAACCATCCGCAATCAGCTCTCTTTCTTGCGTAGCTCGCTAGATGAGGCCATTACTGATGGGATTATATCAATTAATCCTATCAGCCTTGTATCTGCATCAAGATATAAATCAAAAAATAGCGGTGCAGAAAGTAACTATATTGTTGACCCATTATCACCACAAGAAGTATCCGCCCTACTCGCTGCAGCAAAATACGAGCAATGGAAAAACTTATTCCAGTTTGCCATTAATACTGGATTAAGAAGCTCCGAATTATGTGCATTGAGATGGAGTGATATAGATTTCATAGAAAATACCGCACATGTGCAGTCCGCAAGTGTCGTTGGCGTTATTAAGAAAACCAAAACTAAAGCCGGTACCAGAAAGGTAGAATTGAACAGTGAAGCAATGAACGCCTTGAATGACCAGAAGCAATTCACGTTTATGAAAGATGGTGTGATTTTTGAAGACCCAAAAACAAATAAAGCTTGGGCAGGCGCTGATGCAATCAGAAAGAAAGCATGGGTGCCAACGCTGAAAAAAGCGGGCATTCGATATCGCAATCCATATCAAACAAGGCATACATTTGCCACAAGACATATTAGCCAAGGCGCTAACCTGTTTTGGCTAGCTGGGCAAATGGGGCATAAAGGGCCTGAGATGTTATTTAGGCACTATGGGAGTTATCTTAAGGAGTATGATGGAGGTACGGTGAACAATAACGATAATCTATATTCCGTTACACTCATTTAGACTTGGGCTGACAGCGTTAGTAGATAGAGCACAACTAAACCTAGCCGCCTAACTTGTGTGAAAGTATACTAACCGATGGGTATAGTTCATGAAAGAAATATTATTTATTCTATTTTAATCAAGCTGAATAAAAATAAGGTTACTTTTAAAAACTTCAATAATTTGTGTTTTTATATATTCCATAGTAAATTTTCACATTATTTATTATTTAGTACAGCTAGCAAATAATTAAATATGTGGCTAAATATTTCTATACGCATGCAGTTATAAATATTGGGTAAATAAAAATGCTTAAAATAGAAGATGTCTTTGGGGTTAGTGGAAAACAAGTTGAAAGTTACATCGAACGTGAGCATGTTGATGCAAAGCTAATAGATGCATTAAGAACAGAGAAGCAAATTATAGTTTATGGTGCGTCAAAGCAAGGAAAGACAGCCTTGGTTAAAAAGTATATTAGCTATGATGACCATATTTTGATTAGTTTATCACCTGCACATACTTTAAAGCAGATATATCAAGCAATACTTAGAAAATGTAATGTTGTGCTTAAGACTTCTTACTCAGAAGGTACAGGAGAAAAAAGTAAGGTTACTGGAAAAGCATCAATTCAAGGAGCTGTAGCACTGATTGCTAAAGCAAGTGCATCTCTCGCGATACAAGATGAAAAAAACACAAGCAATATAGAAAACTACGATGAAATTGAGTTTAATTTAGAGTTGCCTGATGATATTGCACATTTGATTCATCATGTTGGTAGCAAGAAAATTATTATACTTGAAAATTTTCACTACCTTCCAGAGGAAATACAAAGAGCATTTTCTTTTGATCTTCGTACATTTAATGACCTGAAAGTACGGTTTATTATACTAGGGGTATGGAAAGAGGCTAACCGACTCACCCAATTTAATGGGGAACTACAAGATAGAATTAGTGAAATACCTGTTGAACCGTGGCTGGAGGACGATTTTAGAAGCATAGCAAGGAAAGGTGGGAATCTATTAAATATAGAAATTACACCTGTGATTATTGAAAAGTGTATATCCAATTCGTTCGGAAGTGTTGGTGTTTTTCAAGAGTTATTAAAGGGCTCATGTATTGCGGATGGTATTCTCACAAAACAAGAAACAATAAAACACTTCATTAATATAGATGCTGTTGACACTGCAATAGAGATAAAAACTAGTGAATATTCTGGGCGTCATTTACGAAACTTAGAAACTATAGCTGTTGCGAATAGCTCATCTATAACTAAAGGCGGTCCTTTGCCATATTTTCTAAATTATTATATCGTAATACATATTCTTACCTTAGGATATCATGGTTTAAATGGCGGAGTTAGCAAAGAAAATATCCTTCATGCAATAAAACAAACACATCACAGAAAGGATGAACTAAAAGGACACCAGTTGGTTACGACTTTAAAGGCTCTTACAGGGTTACAAGCTAATAAAGGAATAACTCCTCCAGTAATTGCGTATGATTCAAATTCTCGACAATTAAAGGTTGTAGATTCTACTTTTTACTTCTTTTTGAAAAATGCAAATTTAGAGGAAGTTAAGTCAGAAATACCTTGCCCAATGGATGGATTAGATGTATAGCTTCAAATTTAGTTCTTAGCTTGCTTTGAGCGAGGGCATCAAACTAAATTGTTAGCCCTCTCTTATATTCCATTTTTCAATAGTTTATTTGTTTATATTTACACTACCATCTAAGAATATTAAAATTATTGCTAGTATAGTCTACTACATTATCGAATAGTTAATTAAGTAACGTCCGTCATTGGTAATGAGTGACCTATCAGATTAGAGCTAATCAATAGCTTAAACATGTCCGGTTAATTCTGAATTAATATAACTCAGCCTAAAATTATTAAAACTGAATAACCATTGATTACTAAATTTATAGCATCCATTCCCGCTTTAAAAACCAAGATATCACCAATAACCTGTTCTTTTGAGCCCATACAGATTTTATAGCCAGCACTATGACAGCGAATAGCCCTCCATGTGCACTCCTAGTGCACATGATTGCTCCTTACTAAAAATATCTTTTCATAATCAATGCATTAAAAAATTACGGACTCGGGTTCAACTCCCGCCAGCCCGCCAATTCATCATTAGCGGGCTTTTTTTATATCCTACGCAGCCTAATATAACCTAACTACCACAACCACTTTAGACTGCCTCCAACAACCCATCAATGATGCATCATTTCATGCACAATATCCTTACCGCTCATAGAATATGGATAATACGTTGGCCAATTATCTAATTGAGTCAATAAAGCCTCTTGAGATTCATTTCCCATATAGAGATGAAAATGCCCAGCTTTTTCTGGCGCAATAATATGATCACTAAATTGAATAAATTTAGGGGCTTGGCTATCTTTATCCTTACACTCAAATAAATAACGGACGCCCTTCTTACCTGAAGAATAATTTAAAACTCGGTAACCCGCGTAATCATATTGGCACTGAGAGACTTTATCCCCTCGGTGAAATTCAATAATATTATTCTCAATGCCAATCATATCCACATCAGTTTTATACCCTTTGGCATAATAATCTCGATATTCTTGCGCTGTTTTATCCTTATTCTTTGCAGCCTTATTCTGCATTACGGGATCTAACGTTCCATTAGCAAGATAAGGCTCCACAGATTGCCAAACACCATCCCAATCACTCAATTGACGGTCTTTAACATCACTATTATCAAAAATACCTTTTGCAGCATTGCGTTGTGCTTCCGTTTGCGGCTTATCATGATGATGTTCATGCGCCATCGCTGTGTAACTGAATAAACTAGTAAGCACAAGCAATGAAAGAATATTTTTTACCATCATTTTTCTTCTCTCGTTTGAACAAAATTCCCAAAACGCTTATTAAAGCGAGCAACATTCCCTTCCTGTGAATGGGTTTTCTGTTTCCCTGTATAAAACGGGTGTGAATGAGAGGACACATCGAGAAGAACATATGGATAACTTTGCCCTTCAAACTCAACAGTTCTCTCTGTTTTTATCGTCGACCCAACTTTGAAATACACATCAGCAGCGGTATCGTGAAAAATCACTGTCCGATAATCCGGATGAATATTCGGCTTCATAGCCCCTCCAATTGTTATGTTATAATATAACAATAATATTTTTTTTCATCGTTGACTACTCTTTTTTAGCCTTAATATTTATATGGTTTATTCAGTTTATTGTTGGCTGATGATTAAAAATACCAAACAGTACGATCGGAAAGCCAAACGAGGACGATGAAACAAATCCAAAGTTGATGGTAAAAATTGCAGTCAATGATGAGTAATGAAAGCGTTTAATGATCAATAGCAATTCATTTTTATAAGAAGAGAATTAAGGTAGAAGCAATTCTAAACTCTCGATTTTGATAACAATTAATACTCCGCTATCGCCCTACCCATAGAAAATTCACCGTTCAAAACATCATGTTAACTATATATTTCTCATCAAGGGCTCCAACTTGACAGTATTTAATCCGACATAACTACTATTAAGTTACTATTTAGATAAAACAACTGTATTTTTGAATTGGTAAGGATAAACATCCGTATTTTATCGTATCGTTTACCTGAAAAATGACGCCCTGCTCTATGATTGTTTCATTAAATTTAATATAAGAATAAAGAAATAACCTAATTTAGTCTGAACTAAACAATTTTAATAAAAAAAACTAATGATTATTTTTATATCTTACTCGTCTACGCATTTGAGGTTTTATACTTATTTAATTAGAATTTTTGCCTATTGATGTTAAGCACTACTCAAACTTATATGTCATGAAGGAAATGAAAATGACAGGAAAATATCCTATTGCCAAAATAGTGGGGAGCAGAATAAAGAAACTTAGAAAAGAATACGGATTAACAGGAACAGAAGTAGCAGCGTATCTCAATGTGAGTCAACAACAGTATTCTCGTTATGAGCGTGGTATCAATAGAATTGATATAGATTCGCTCGTTATAATAGCTGACTTCTTCAAAATAAGTATACATTACTTCTTTGAAGACATCTCCATCGCACAAGTAAATAACAGAGCGGTGCAAGCAGAAATATATTAATAATGAATACCTGCATTCGAAGTTACGCTCTAAATTTTAAGGATCTCCTTATATTTATCCTATCATTTAACGAATAATCTATGCTCATATTTTCGGGCACTATAATTCATTAGAGTTAATGAACATTACGCTTCCATTAAATTACTGTGGTATCAATATATTGATACCACGTTATTAACCTGCTAAGGCACAGTCTTAGCCTATTAAAATTAGTATTACATAAAGGATTTAAAAATGAAAAAGACATTATTAACCACTTCAATTATCGCATTAACTTTAGGTGCGGCGTCGACTGCATTTGCAGCTGATGTAGGAAGCGGCACAATTGAATTTAATGGCACAGTGAATACCGGTGCTTGTACTATTGCACCTTCTTCAGTAAATAAAGAAGTTCAATTAGGTTCTGTACCAGTAGCATCATTGAAAACAGCCGGAGCACAAGGTCCAAACGTTGACTTCACATTAGAATTATCTGACTGCGTATTAGATCCAACTGAAAGTGAGACAGATTATTCTAAAGTTAAAGTAAGCTTTACTGGCCAAATGGATACCGCTGGTAACTTATGGGCGAGTACAGGTACGGCACAAAACGTAGGTGTCTTATTCCAAAATGATGCTGGTCAAAGCATCAAAACTGGCGACACTATTACTCAAAATCTGAACGCAGGTGCAAATACAATTCACTTATCTGCACGCATGCAAGCATTAGGTCAAGCAACTTCAGGTTCTGTTAAATCAACTGTTGCATACGTTTTAGATTATCAATAATTTTTAATATTACTATTCATTGTAATAAACTTTAATTAGTAATTAATTTACTGGATATGCTACGCCTAAAATTCATAGCATATCCAGTTATTATTTAAATAAAAACCTATAACAATAATACTTTTTATATAATATTCCGGTCAATTAAAATGAACAAATTTAAACAAAACATAGTGACGAGTTTAATATCTAGCTTATTTTTATATTCAAACTATGTAAATGCAGACTCTGTTCAATTTAATCAGGATGCTTTATCTATTTCTGGTGATACAAATATTGACTTGAGTTCATTTGAAAAAAATCACTCACAGGAAGGCGCTTATTTTTCTAACGTATCAATTAACGGTAGAAGGACAAACTTTTTTGATAAAATTGACTTCTTTAATAAAGAAGGATCTATACAACCCTGCATTTCACAAAAAATAATAGATGTTATTGGCTTAAAAGAAGAGTTCATCAATAAAATACCAACATGGTCAGATGGCCAGTGCTATGATTTATCAGCACAGGACGATAATATTTCATCACTCTTTGATGATGAAAAGCAAGAACTTTCATTATCAATACCGCAAGCTTATTTCCTATACTCAGATGAAAACTGGGTGCCGCCTATGCAACGTGAAGTAGGCATTAATGCACTAGTATTTGACTATAATATAGTAGAAAACTACATAAAATATAAGAATGCTCAAGATACAAATAACTTAAGCTCATTTGGTGCCATTGGTACAAATATGGGACGTTGGAGATTCCGTAGTAACTATCAATTCCAAAAAGATTTTAATAATAGCAACAATGATAGTTTTAAATGGGTTCAAACCTATCTTTTTACTGATTTACCTGACTTATCAGCTAAGTTCTTTGTAGGAAAATATTATACAGCTAGCCAGATTTTTGATTCTGTACGCTTTAATGGCGTAAGTGTTTTCACTGACGACAATATGCTGCCATCAATTCTAAGAGGTTATGCACCAAATATAACCGGTACAGCAACCAGTAACGCGACTGTCGTTATTTCTCAGAATGGACGTATATTAAGCCAAGTAAAGGTTGCTCCAGGACCTTTTTCTATTGATAACTTGAGTTCTGCTTTATCGGGTACCTTAGACATCAAAATTACGGAAGAAGATGGTTCTGTTAGAGAGTACCAAATATCATCAACTAACATTCCATTTTTAACTCGACCAGGTATGTTTCAATATAAATTAAATGCCGGTCGATTAGCACCAATGGGTGAAAATAATGTTGATAATGATTTTATTTCAACCGAATTTTCTTGGGGATTATTTAATAACTTATCCGTTTTTGGTGGTTTATTTTCAACATCAGATAGTGAATATATTGCTTATAATGCGGGTCTAGGTATAAACATGGAGCGCTTAGGTGCAATATCATTTGATATTACACAGTCTAAAAATCGCTTACATACTACAAATTCAAGTACAGGTGAAAGCTATAGAATCAATTATGCAAAACGATTCTCTAACTCCAGTCGACTCGATTTAACTGGATATCAGTTCTCAAATGAAGGATTCATGTCCGTTAATAATTTTATTTATACGAAAGGTAATCCATCGAACCATCATTTTCGCCAGAAAAATGTTTTTACAACATCATTTACTCAGCAAATACCTGATTTCAATGCTGATGTAAGCTTAAGTTATTCAAGAGAAAGTTATTGGAATGAACCTAAAAACAACGATACTTTAAGTGTATCGTTTAATAAAACAATTAAAAATGACTTTTTTGATAATGCGCTTTTATCATTATCAGTCAGTGAAAGTAGTTATGTGAGAGGAAGTAAATCTAAGCAGGCTTATCTTTCATTAAGTATTCCTTTTGTTGGCGAAAAGAATTCGCGATTACAATATTTTAGTTCATACAATGACCAAGATAAAAAATACAGTAATAATGTTAATTACCATACAAAAATCGATAGCAATAATTTAAGCCTGGGACTTTCGACAAGAGACTTTTTTGAAAATACAACGATAAACGCATCTGCATCTCGTGATACCCAATATGGGACAGCACAGATAACGGGTTCATTTGGTGATGATTATCGTACATTAAGCGGAACGCTAGATGGCTCATTAACAATTACAAGCCAAGGTCCTGTTTTACATAGAAGAGTCTATGACAATCAAGCAAGAATGGTGATTGATACCGATAATGCTAAAGATGTTTCAATCAATCAAAACGAGTCAATTACAAATAGATTTGGCTTAGCGGCAATTAGTAATGTGCCGACATATTACAAATCAACTCAATATGTTGATCTGAATAATATACCTGAAAATGTCAGTGTGGATGATAGCGTCATTGAATCAACTTTAACTGATGGTGCCGTCGGTTATGCAAAACTCAATACGATTATTGGCGAAAAAGCATTAATTACCATCAAGTTTCCTGATGGAAAAACACCACCGTTTGGAGCTTTAGTTTATGACTCAGCAAAAGATACCGTATTAGGTATGGTTGCTGAGAATGGTCAAGTTTATTTAACCGGAATTCAACCGAACCAAAAATTAATCGTTAAATGGAATGGTGGGCAATCATGTCAGTTAGTGACGGATAGCCAGATCATTCAAAATATCAATAATGTGATTTGTAATAAAGAATAAAATATTATGAAAAAATTTAAATTAATTATCAGTAGCTTATTACTAGTTAGTGCATATACACATGCATCAATTTCAGCAGACCGTACACGAGTCATTTATAATGAAGCCAGCAAAGGCGTTAGCATTGTTGTAGAAAATACTGACAGTAAAGACCCTTTTTTAGTTCAATCTTGGATTGAAGATGAAAATAGCCATAAAATTTCTGATCCATTAATAGCATTGCCATTATTGCAGCGTATTGAGCCCAATCAAAAGAAGCAAGTCAGGATCAGCACTACGAAAAATAATTTGAAAGCTCCAAGTGATAAAGAATCATTATTCTATTTTAATGTACTAGGAATACCGCCAAAAAGTGAACTAGAGAATGCGGTTGAAATTGTTATTCAATCTAGATTTAAACTTTTTTATCGACCAACAGGATTGAAAAAATACCCTGATAATAACTGGCAAAAAGAATTAAAAATTGAAAAAAGTGGTAATTCATTAAAGTTAACAAATCCAACTCCTTACCATGTTGTGATTATTAACATTAATGATAATGCGAGTAAAGTTGAAAATTTCCAAGAAATAGTTATTAAACCAAATAGTAATGCCAGCTACTCCTTGAATGATAAAAAAATAAAGTCATCCAACATGGTATTAACGTATATTGATGATTATGGAACACCAAAACTATTAAATTACACCTGCCAAAGTGCAACATGTTCATTAGTTAATGAAAAATAGGAAGAGATCATGACACCCTATTTTAATAAAGTAGTATCAATTATTATAATTTCGCTTTCGTTTTTAAGCTTTAATGCACTTGGAGCCGTAGCAAACTGCAAACCCGCGGCTGGTGGAACATCGATACAACAAGATATTAAATTTGATATTACAAGCAATAGTAGCGCTATAACAACCGGAACACAATTAGCGACTGCATTATCTTCTTTTATGTCTTTACAATGTGATTTTACAGGAAGCGTAGCTACACCTAATCACGTTTATTTTAAAAATGTTGTTCCTCAACAAACTAAAACACTATTAATAAATAGCGGCGTTACCGTTACTCAGCAAAGCGCAATTGGTGGGGGTACAATTGCAACAATTACCAACGCCAGCGTACCTAATATTGACTTAGGATATTGGAGCCAACCTTCAGTAGGCACTGCTGTAAATATTGGTATCATGTATAATTTTGCCGTCCTAAAAGGTAGTAATGCATTAAAACCATTTGATACAGGTAATTTTTTATTAGGTTATCATGAAGATTATCAAGGTAAATATATTGGTGCTCCTGTATATGCACATATCATTGGTAATTTAACGTTACTCTGCCCTACTCCTGAAGTCAGTGTGACTACATCAAATGGAGGAACTGTTGGCTTTGGTACTATTTCGCCAAAACAAATGAATGCTGGGGAAGTTGTCAGCCGTACATTTAATATAGGCATGTCAGTTCCACAAAATTGTGAAACAGGGTTAAATGTATCTGTTCGATTTGAACCAAATAATAATTCTATATTGGGAAATAAATACCTTGATATGGGAAATGGATTACAGACCGTAATTAAAAGTAATTCAACCGAACTCGAATTTAACCAAAATTATGCTATTGGCGAAATTAAACCGCAATCACCTGTAAATGTGCCATACACTGCAACCTTAAGTCAAATTAGCGGGCGCTCAATTACGTCTGGTCCATTTTCTAAAACAATACGTGTCGTAGTTTCTTATTAGTAATTCGAGGCATCTGTGATAACTGCGTTTTTATCATTAATGCCTTTCTTTAAAAATAGCCCTAAATAGACGATCGTTATTTGACATTTTTTGGGTGTTGCTGTACTAAGTACAAGTACACATAATAAGGAGTAACTTAGATGAAAAAGTTAACCTTAGCCTTAGTTGATGACCACCCGATTGTCTTATCAGGCTTAAAAGAAACACTATCCCAATCACACAACTTATCCATCGAAGGTGCATTTACCAGCGATGCTGAGTTGTTTTCTTTTTTAAATCACCATACTGTTGATGTCATTGTTACTGACTATATGATGCCCAATAACACGCAATCAAGTGATGGGCAAAATTATATCCAATTTCTACAGCGTAAATACCCAAATACAGCGTTAGTGGTATTAACGATGATATCTAACCCCATGATTATTCAAACGTTATACGATAACAATGTCAATGCGGTTGTCTCGAAGGAAGCGCCACTACCAGAGCTAATCAAAGCCATTACCTTAGCGGGTCAAGGAAAACAATACCGTCAACCTATTGCAGATTTAACGACAACAATAAAAAGCCGTAAAGCTTCGACCCTTGATGAAAGAGTGAAAACACTCTCGCCTCGAGAGTTAGAAGTATTGCGCTTATTTGTTCAGGGAAAACCGATTGTTGAAATCGCCAAATTGCTCAATAGAAGTGATAAAACCATTAGTCTGCAAAAAAATGCAGCCATGCGTAAATTAGGTGTTGAAAATAACCAAGCTCTAATCAGTTATTGCATTACACACCATTTGTTTGACTAAGCTTATTTAGCCAAAACGTTAATTCATCGCAAATCACTTTATAGGTATCGGCTATGTTTAAGTTTGGTTTTTCCATATTCAACAACTCTTCAAGCACGTGAAGTCTACTAGCAAGTTCACGCTGTTCCACGCTCACTAATGCGCCCCGAATACGATGTGACAGCTGTTTTACTGCCTCTATGTTATTATTTTTCACCGCTTCGCAAAGATCATGAATATCAACAGTAAAATGTTGAATAATATTATCTCGGTCATTGCTATCAAGTGGGTTAATAAATACCATAGTGGCAGAATCAGAGAGAAGCGTAGAAGAATAGGTAGGGAAGAAACGGTTGAATAATTGCGCTAAAGTATCTAGTTCAATTGGCTTAACTAACCAGGTATCCATCCCTGCGGCTAAACAGCGTTCTTCTTCATCCTTCAAACCATTTGCCGTAACACCAACAATCGGGCAAGTTTCACCTTCACTCCGCAGCTGTTTAGTTAACTCATACCCATTACGGTAAGGCATATTGACGTCAGTTAAAACAATATCAATGACTTCATTATCCCAAATAACTAAGGCCTCTTCGCCATCGCTAGCCATAAAGACTTCGCAACCAAGTAATTCTAACTGCTCTTGCAGTATAACCTGATTTATTGGGTTATCTTCTGCAACTAAAACACGCAATGAGTATTCATTCGCATAAGATGGTGTCTGTTGAATTGGACAGCTTAAAGGCAATATTGAATTTTCATCATTTTGCAGTAAAAAAAGCTGTTGATTTAATTCAGATAAACGGAAGCTTGCTTCATCACTTATCCATATTTTCCCTTGCCAATTTTTAGGTAATGAAAAGTTCTCGATTAAAATACTTACGGCAATGACCAATGATGAGTCTTCAGGCAACTCAGCCTCTGTGAAATAGACTTTTGCTCCCCAACGAGTTAGCCAATCATACACATTGTTGGTTAGTAGAGGATCTATTGTCCGCAGCCAAATATGTGAACCCGTTAAACTCTTCCAATGTATATTGTTGTGATCTAGTTCTAACGGCAATGTCACTTTAAAAGAGCTACCATGCATCAGCTCGCTTGCTACGCTGATTTCGCCCCCCATCAGCTTGACTAATTTTGAGCAGATAAATAAACCTAAGCCTGTTCCTCCGTAGGTATGGTCTCCAGAGTGTGCTTGATAGAAAGGTTCAAATAACTTTTCTTGTTCTTCTTTACTAATTCCAACGCCAGTATCGTTTACAAACAATATGATATTGTTATTGTCACCATTTTTTAATTCAATCGTCACTTTACCATGATGTGTAAACTTAATAGCGTTACTGACTAGGTTACCAAATATTTGTTGTAATCGTGCTGAGTCACCAATTCTAATGGCATAGATATTAGGATCAATAATGGCAAATAACTGAAGTTTCTTCTGTTGAGCTAGGCCTTGATATAACTGAACGGTTTGCTGTATTAAATCGAGTAGGTCAAATGACTGGTGTTGAATATGAATTTGATTGGCTTCTATTTTACTGATATCAAGAATATCCCCGATAAGATGCATTAATAAATGCGATGTTGTAGACATTCTATCAAGAAAATGTTTTTGCTTAGGAGTTAATGCTGTATTTTCTAATAATTCTAATGTCCCAATAATACCATAAAGCGGAGTTCGTATTTCATGGCTCATCGTGGCTAAAAAGGTTGATTTAGCTTGGTTAGCTTCTTCAGCTAAACGCTTAGCATGATTAAGCTGTGCTTCTGTTTCTGCTTGTATAGTGATATCAGTAAATGCACATAAAATAACTGGGCGTTGCTGATAATGAGTTGCAGTGCTAACAATATAGATAGCGTGCTTCCCTGATTTTAAAACAGTCGTAACCTGCTTCTGATCAGAAATAACACGGCGAAGTAATTCATTATATTCAATAGAATCATAAGGATGAGAAGTATCTGGAATTTTTAACCAGTGCTGAGCTAGTTCATTAGCAAAACGAAGTCCTAGTGTTTCTTTATCAATAACACAAAGCCCTATCGGTGTGGTTGCAATCAATGTTTGATTGAACTCTTCACTTTCTAAAATAACTTGTTGTGAATGTACCGCAGGCTGTAATATTTTTTTATGGTACCAATGTTTATAACCCCAGCCGCAGAAAATACTAAACAGAAGAGATATAACAAGGCTAATTGGCAACCATAAGTTATCTTCAAAAAATGCGGCATAACTAATTCGGTAATAGCCCACCCAATCTGTATTTTCAAAACTTAATTTCATCACCAAGCCATTTTGTGTATAAAAAATACCTTCTAATGGCTCAACAGGAACAGCTGACTCTCCCAATAATAGGCCAAAATCTTCATGCAAAAGCCAGAATTCATGCCTCAATGTTGGGTTTAACATTTTCTCTAGCATACTAAGATGATCTTTACTTAACAGAGAAACTGCATAAATATCTTTTGGTGAAAGATGAGCACTTTGCCACAAATCAGCATTGAAGCCTGCTGGAACAATGCCCATTAAATTATTTTTAAAATTTTCTGCTTTTAGCCAAATAACTGGGGGTTCTTGCTCGTCTTGTTTTATATCAGCAAACTGCTTATTTATTAATGATAAATTTTTTCTAACACTATCGGTTACTGAGCGAAATAATTCAGGCGAAATAGCCTCTCCCCCCATTAAAGTACCAACCGATGGAACGCTAATGCTAATATAGTCATGCTCGTTAACAAAAAATACAGCAGCGGCTGGATAGTATGAGCGCCCCCAAAATGTGGAGTAAAAATCTGCTAAATAAGCCCCTAATGAAAATAAAATACTCGGAACTCTGGAGCACTCTAAATTGGTTCCACAAGCTAAAGTGAATGGCATAGCAACGATAGACTCTTTACCTTCTAATAGTCTTAATGGCCATTCTTTCGGTAAAAATTGATCATTGATGGAGTAAGTTCGACTTTCAAGCAGTTCAGATAAATCTTGATTCTGTTTATTTAGTGCTTTTAAAAAAGTTTCTTGTTCAATCAAATAACCAATAAAAGATTTGAATTCAACTTCTAAACGCCTGGTTTCTTGCTGAACAATCCTATCAGCACTCCAAAATAATGTTGTGATTAATACAAATAAAAGAGGCAGAGTAACTGTTAATATACTATTAGTACGCCCAGAACTGCGCGTTATACGAGAAAAAGCAGTTGGTGATTTATTTGGCATCGTACTATTCTCTGCTATGACAGGGACAATCCAATATATCTATCATAATATAAAATAAGCCAAGTAAACAGAAAAGTTTTTACTTTAATATTTATACAATTGCAGATGTATAATAATCTTTTAAGTCATCTAGTTCCCAACCAAAACCATTTAAACCTGAAATATACATAGATAATTTAGGATGACGCCCAATTATATAGAATAACCTATTATAAAACTCAGGAAAATTAACTTCAATAATTAATAGATATTTGAATAAAACATCAACTGTAAGCGCATTTTCACCACGCTCATATCTTGATAATTGTTGTTGACTAATACCTAACTTTTTTGCAACACATTCCCCACTAATACCTTTTTCAATGCGATACTTTTGCATACACTTTCCTACCAGTTGACTGATATAATATAGTTTTTCTTTTTTCATGATAGATAACAACCTTAATGTCATAAATTAAATCTACTGCCTAGCGCCAAATTATACTAGGTTAGAATCCCTATAATATAAGGCATTCCTTATTTGATGGTCGACAAAGATAATGAATTGAAAACTAAGAATTTTATATTAATCAATTAAACAATATCATTACAAAAGCACAGTTCACCCTTTACTTATAAAGTATAGTAAATACGTAAGGCGAATATTAATGAAAAGTTTCAATCTTTCATACAACACTATATTTTATTTAAATATTCGTTAAGTACAACAACATATCATAAAAAATAATATTCTGTTTTTTTTAATTAAAAACCCTGCTTGCTTGTATATAAAAAATCACTTTTATATACATAAATAAAATAAGTCACTCAACCAAACACCAATAAAGAGTGATGATAAGTATTATTCTTACGCTTACAACGCTGAACTTTAGACTAAAAATACACCGGTATAGCTTTAAGCATTAAAATATAAACTAAATCAAGAGATAAAGCTGATGGTGTTCCAAAAAAGACTTTTATATGAATTTAATAAATAAAATTTACATATCACACCATAAAAACATAGCTAGGTAAAAAAACCATTTTGACAAAAAGTGCGAAAAATTCCCTCACTATTTTCGTACCATAGTAAATACAATAGCTTAATTAATTATCAAAATAAAAAACTTCATATTACAATCATATTTTACTAGTAAAATATTCAAAGTAGCAGACTAGAACATTAAGAATTCAATATTATTTAAATATAAAACTAATATTTTTGCCATCTGATCAGCTCAAAAAATGAATTGCATTAAATCGTCAACAAGCACATCGAGTCAAAGTGAAACCCATCTATTTACCTCCCCTCATCATGAAATTTCTTCATGTTCGAAGTGAAATTAAGTCGCTTTAACTCCCTGTCTCGCTCTGGCATAAATTAAACATATTAACTTACTGGCTACATAAAATTGATGAATGAGAAAACGTGCAACATCTCTGTAATCAAGAAATAAACGCCGTTTTCCTATTAGAGCTAGGATGCAAAAATCATGAATACAGAATTTACCTTTAATATTACGCGCAGCATTTTTGATGAAAATTACAACCCATCGGAAAACACGCGGATTACTACCAACTTTGCAAATTTAGCCAGAGGCAAAAGCCGCCAAGAAAATCTGCGTAATGCATTGTCGATGATCAACAACCGCTTCAATTCATTGGCGTATTGGGATAACCCTAAAAACGATCGCTATGCTGTTGAGTTGGAAATTATCTCTGTCGAGATGAATATCGAAGAAAAAGATAGCGCCTTCCCTGTCATTGAAATATTAAAAACCAGCATCATCGATAAAAAAACGCAGCAACGTATTGAAGGGATTGTAGGGAATAATTTTTCTTCCTACGTGCGGGACTATGATTTTAGCGTTTTACTTTTGGAACATAACAAAGACCAAGCAGAGTTTAGTATTCCTACTAAATTTGGCTGCCTGCATGGCAATATTTTTAAATCGTTTATTAATTCCAAAGAGTACAAAGCGAACTTTAATAAATCACCGGTGATCTGTTTAAGTGTCTCAAATAGAGATACCTACCATCGCACTGGGAATCAACACCCTATATTAGGTATTGAATATCAGCCAAGTAACGCTTCTTTAACGGAGCAATACTTCGCAAAAATGGGCTTACAGGTTCGTTACTTTATGCCAAAAAATAGCGTTGCCCCTTTGGCCTTTTATTTTACGGGAGACTTGCTGAGCGACTACAGCAACCTTGAGTTAATCAGCACTATTAGCACCATGGAAACGTTCCAAAAAATTTATCGTCCTGAAATTTATAATGCCAACACGGTAGCGGGTGAATGTTATCAACCGAGCTTAAATCAGCAGGATTACTCATTAACAAAAATTGTTTATGACCGTGAAGAGCGCAGCCAACTTGCCATTGAACAAGGTAAATTTACTGAAGAGCACTTCATTAAGCCTTACCAAACGATCCTTGAAAAATGGTCTGCAAGCTATTCCGTTTAATAAAAATCGGTCAATTTAATAAAATCGCGTATTTATAAAAAATAAAATAAAAGGTCACCTGCAATGAAAATATTATTACCTACTTCCACAGCCGGTAGCTTACCGAAACCATCTTGGTTAGCTGAACCAGAAAAGCTTTGGTCCCCATGGAAACTGAACAACGAAGAACTTATCACCGGCAAACAAGATGCCCTGCGTTTATCACTGGACGATCAATTACGTGCGGGTATCGACATCGTGAGCGATGGCGAACAAACTCGCCAACACTTTGTGACCACCTTTATTGAACACTTGAGTGGTGTGGATTTTGAAAAACGCCAAGTGGTAAAAATTCGTGACCGTTACGATGCCAGCGTACCAACCGTTGTGGGCGCTGTTGCTCGCCAAAAGCCAGTATTTGTGGATGATGCTAAGTATCTTCGTCAACTCACTGACAAACCGATTAAATGGGCATTACCGGGTCCAATGACCATGATCGACACGCTCTATGATAACCACTATAAAAGCCGTGAAAAATTGGCGTGGGAGTTTGCTAAAATTCTTAACCAAGAAGCCAGAGAGTTAGAAGCCGCAGGTGTCGATATTATCCAATTTGATGAACCCGCATTTAACGTATTTTTTGATGAAGTCAATGACTGGGGGATCGCTGCCCTCGAAAGAGCCATTGAAGGACTGAAATGCGAAACTGCAGTACATATCTGTTATGGTTATGGCATTAAAGCCAACACCGATTGGAAGAAAACATTAGGTTCTGAGTGGCGACAATACGAAGAAGCTTTCCCGAAACTGCAAAGCTCAAATATCGATATCGTTTCACTGGAATGCCACAACTCCAATGTCCCGATGGACTTGATTGAGCTTATCCGTGGTAAAAAAGTGATGGTCGGTGCAATTGACGTGGCAACCAACACTGTCGAAACTCCGGAAGAAGTCGCCAATACATTGCGAAAAGCCCTACAATTTGTTGATGCAGACAAACTTTACCCATCAACTAACTGTGGCATGGCGCCATTATCTCGCGATGTTGCCAGAGGGAAACTCAACGCGTTAAGCGCAGGCGCAGAGATCATCCGAAAAGAACTTGGCGCAAAATAAATTACCCCAGATTTGGTGATCTCATCCATCGCCAAATCTCATCATTTTTAAACCCTTCATCGCCACTCACACCCTTTATTCGTATTTACTGAAAATCTCTGAAATTCTTTCAGCCATTATCACAGAAACCCTCTATCAATGTTGCTGTCTAGACATTTTCCCTCCTATACTTTTTTTGCTCAAAAAGTGACTAATAACAAAATAACTGGAAGGAAATAATCATGAAATTATCTCTACTAGGATGTTTATTGGCAGCTTCATTTTCTTTGCACGCTTATGCCGCAAGCGAGCCACCAATCCGATTAGTGATCCACGGGGGAGCCGGTACTATTACCAAAGACACCATTACTCCAGCACAAGAAAAAGAGTATCAAGAAAAACTGACCGAAGCCTTAGAAGCAGGCTATGCGGTACTCAATAAAGGCGGTAGTAGCCTTGATGCGGTACAAGCCTCTATTAATGTGATGGAAGATTCCCCGCTATTTAACGCAGGAAAAGGCGCCGTTTTTACCCACGAAGGCAAAAATGAAATGGATGCGTCGATTATGGATGGCAGCAACCGTAAAGCAGGGGCTGTGGCAGGTGTCACCAACATTAAAAACCCGATTAATGCCGCTTATGCCGTCATGACCAAAAGCCCTCATGTCATGATGGTTTCTAAAGGTGCTGAGCAATTCGCCGCAGAACAAGGTCTTGAAATCGTTGACCCATCCTATTTCCGCACTGACTTCCGTTGGCAGCAACTTCAAAAAGCCAAAGAAAAAGAGAAAGTGGTACTCGACCATGACGGTAAAACTGCCGCTCTCTTTATTGATCCAATGATGTATGACTACAAATATGGCACTGTTGGCGCGGTCGCTCTCGATAAAAACGGTAATATCGCCGCAGGGACATCCACAGGTGGCATGACCAACAAACGCTTCGGTCGCGTCGGTGACTCCCCTATCATTGGTGCAGGGAACTACGCTGACAACAATACCGTCGCCGTTTCAGCCACAGGCTCTGGCGAAATGTTCATCCGTACCGCAACCGCCCACAATATCGCTGCTCAAGTCAAATACAACAAAACGCCTATCGACCAAGCAGCCCGTAATGCACTGGATGAAGTCAAAGAGCTAAACGGAAGTGGCGGTGTGATTGTGTTGGATAAAACCGGTAACTACGCGATGGAGTTTAATTCAGAAGGGATGTACCGCGGAACAATAGGTAATGATGGTAAACCGCAAGTCGCGATTTATAAAAACGATTAAGTTCCTAGTATTTAAATTTGCTACACCATAAAAATACAAAAGCCCACCAATGTGGGCTTTATAAACGATATCTCTATAAGCTCGTCTCTATAAACCATGCCTATATAGACAACAGCTTTCAGCCTAATGACTTTTCAACTACGCCACTGGCCAAATACCCTTTATGGAACGCAGCTTGCCTTGGAGAGATACGCGCAACCGCCTCTGCTGAGCAAGAGGCATCCACCAGTACAAAACTGGCATCATCCCCTTTTGCTGGCCACACTTGCTTGCCCTTTTCATCCAGTGGCAATACATTGCCCGTGGCGATAGCAAGGGAGCGAGATAATGCCAACTCATCAGGGCGCGTGTACAACTGCGCATATAGATTGGCTTTTTCTAACATGTCCCCGAGACCAAATGGCGACCAGTGATCAATCACACTGTCAGTCCCTGTCATCACAAACACACCATTTTTATTCAGCGTTTTTAATGGCATATGTAATGTACCGATAGGCACTGTCGACGCTATCGTAATCTGCTGCTCAGCCAACCGTTTTGCCATCACATCGGCATCTTCAGGATTTAACATAGCTAACGCAAATGCATGGCTAATCGTCACCTTGCCACGCAAGCTGCGGTTTTCATCCACCGTTTTTATCATATAGCTGATAGCAGCAAGTCCTGCCGGGCTTGTCTCATGCAGATGGATATCAACCCCTTTGTTGTAATCCAGCGCAATCTGGAACATCGCATCAAGGGATTTTTCCATCGCACCATCCACATTGGTCGGATCTAACCCTCCCACATAGTGTGCACCCGCTTGCATCGCTTCTCGCATCAAAGGGACTGATTTTGACAGCAACAAGCCATGTTGAGGGAATGCCACAATTTCACACGTGAGATCTTGCTGACGTTTATCCAACACTTTTTGCAGTGCTTCAAGGTTTTTTAATCCAGAAACAGGCTCAATATTGCAATGGCTGCGCGCGATAGTCGACCCCTGAGATTGAATCAAATCAATCAGCGCATGCGCTCTTTCTTGCGTGAAAGGCTGCAATTCAGGCAACATTTTCTGTTCAAGGGCTATCATATCCATAATGGTTTTACCTTCACGGGACTGTGGCGCTTGCCATGCTCCTCCGTAAAAGGTTTTATCCAGATGAATATGCATATCTCGAAATGCAGGAAGCATCAATTTGCCTTGCGCACTGTACGCATTCAGAACGGTATTTGGATGCTGTTTATTGGGTAACACCGCCACGATTTTACCATCATTAATTTCGATAGTTTTTAGCTCAGTTTGTGTCCCAATCACCGTACTATCACGGAAATTAAAACCTGTTTCGAGTAACGCATCATCAAGATAATAATGTTTATCTGTGATACGAGAAACACCAGACTGCGGTACGCTTTGCACCGCCGCCCCCGCAGATACTGAACCTAATAATGTACAAGCCGCCACCACTTTTGCGCTTGTCGTCAGAAACTCTCTGCGACCAGACAACTGTTCTGTATTCATAGCAACTCCTTATCATCGGGAGTTCGACCTTATCGTATAAGGCCGAACGAGTGAGGCTTAGCCTTGAATAATATGGGTTCCCGTCTCGCCACGTAATGCTGCTGGCAGAGCTTCAGGCGTCGTGATAATCACGCGCTTACCGCCATTAGCGATAAACGATAAACTGGCTTCGATTTTCGGTAGCATGCTTCCTGCTGGGAAGTGCCCCTCTGCCATATAGCGTTTCATATCCGTCGTTGAGGTTTCACCAAGGGCTTTTTGTTCCGGTTTGCCAAAGTGAATACACACCTTTTCAACGCCCGTGGTGATGATTAAAATGTCCGCATTGAGCTCTTTAGCCAGTAGCGTAGTCGATAAATCTTTATCAATAACAGCATCCACACTTTGATAACCGCCCTGCCCATTATTCACAACAGGGATCCCACCGCCGCCAGCCGCAACAACCACATAATCATGTTCGGTCAATGTACGAATTGCTGCTGACTCAATGACTCGTTTAGGTTCAGGGGATGCCACCACGCGGCGATATCCGCGTCCTGAATCTTCAACAAAGTGCCAATCAGGGTTTTCCTGCTGCAATACATCAGCTTGTTCTTTACTGAAAAATGCGCCAATCGGCTTAGTCGGAGCCGCAAAGTTCGGGTCATTTTTATCAACTTCCACTTGGGTCACTACCGTTACTGCTTGGCGATGTTGCTGTTTCGCTAATACGTTAGTAAGTGCTTGCTGGACTAAATAGCCAATCCCCCCTTGAGTATCCGCCACACAGTTAGCCAGCGGTGTCAGTGGTAATCCTTCCGTCACATGAGCAATTTCAGCGCGACGTAAATCCAACCCCACCTGCGGTCCATTGCCGTGAGTCAGCACAATATTGTAATTACCTTTAAGCATATCGCTGATGTGCTGAGCCACTTCCTGAACCGCTTTTTCTTGAGCTTCAATGGATTGGCTGCTGTTATCTTTAATAATACTGTTGCCCCCGATGGCAACAACCACGAGTTCTTTCATGATTAAGGATCCTGATACCGAATATTTAGCAGATAGTGGGTGTATCGCGTACACCCACTATAAAGATTGGCTTATTACGCTGATTTACTAAGCTTTTCAGCTTTTTCAGCTTGTTGCTGCTCCACTGATTGGCGACCATCTAAAAAGTGTTTGATAACAAACAAAGCCGCCATCATGAGGTATGCGTAGACAAACATCAATGCCGAACCTGTTGCAATACCCACAGCCGGAGAATGGATGATGCCAAAGAAGACCAATACTGCACCCACTGCCGCCGCAATCGCGCCACGTAACGGCTTGTTTAAGATAGCGAAGATAGCGATACAGCCCCATAACATACTTGCCAACGGTGCACCGTTACCTAAGTGAACCAGACCTTGATAGTAAACGCCTTTATGTAACAGAACTTCCGTACCAATCGCGCTTGCAGACGTACCTGCCGCTCCCATGACACTGTTAACCATCGTCAATGCCCAGTTCGCAATCCATGGGAATAGACAGATGAAAATCACAGGTACTTCGACTTTCGGTGTTTCTCGCACCACTTGGTTAGCGGTCACTACACCGATAAACACTAAGATAGGGACAATGGCCGTCATTGGGATCACTGCGAGCATAAATGCGCCAATACCAAATAACGGGACGATAAACATGGTGATACCGGATGCTAAGGTATAACCCACACTCGCGCCCATCGCTTTCCAACCCGCATGACCCACATACACTGTCACAGGGAATGGATTACCCAGCACAACACCCACGGTTGAAGATAAACCGTTTGCCAGCATCACTTTACGTGTGTTGTATTCATCACCCGCTGCGTGAGCACTTTCAATATTTTCAAGGTCAAAGATGTAGTTCGCTAAACCTAAAGGTACCGCTGAGGCTAAGTACGGCAGTGCATGAGGTAAACCTTGGAAGAAGCTATCCACATGGATGCTTGGCGGGTTAAAACCAAATGACGCCATGGATGCCGTAATCGCTTCTGGGCTTTGTAAACCCGAAATCCATGCTAAGGCAGAACCCGCGATAAGCAGCAGCAACCCTGTAGGAATACGTGCAAAGATAGGCTTTTTACCAAACCAGTTGATGAAAATTAACAGTAGGACAATAAACGATACCGTTGGTGCTTCAAATGCTTGCAGCATCGGGTTCATTGCCAGTAACAATAATCCGAGACCCGATAAACACGATAATAATACGGTACGCGGGATCATCTTACGGATGGTTTCACCAAGGAAAGAGCCCCCCACTAAAATCATTGATTCCACAAAACACCAGACCAACGCAATTTGCAGAGCAAATTCAGGATCTTTGGTGGTTTGGTAAACCGGCATGATCACTAAGAAGGTCACGGTGAAGATAGAAGGCGCACTTGGACCTGATGGTAGTGCCGTAACGTCATTTCGTCCTGTTTGCTTGATCATCTGCTGACCAAAGTAAGCGTAACTTACACTGGCAAGCAATACAGCAAAACCAAACGCTGGCGCGATACGACCATAAACAATTTCCGCTGGGATGCCGACAACAAAAATCAGTAAGCCCATCATGGTGAGTAGGTTCGTGAGGTTATTGGTCATCAAACCAAAATAGGCCGCCAAATCACCACGTTTCCATTTAATATTTAATAGACTCATATTCTTACTCCCATTCCCCTCACACCTTAGCAGCACGTTGTTGACGGTCTATCTCTTATGCCACTGAACAATTCAGGGAATGCGTTGCTTTATTTTTATCGCCCGGCCGAAGCCGGGCATTATTTTTTGCTTAGTGAGTTTTGGGCTCAATACCACTATGCATAGTGTTTCGCGTAAGAAAGCATCGCTTTTTCGAAGCAATCAAACGGAGGATGTACAATCCCTGCCCCAATCATTCCAATACCTGCATCTTTATGCGCAATCGCCGTGTTAATCACCGGAAGAATGCCACTAGCTGCAACTTTCGTGATATCAATCGCTGTCGGAATTCCCATGAAACCTAGCAATGGAATGGTGACGTTCGGGTTCTCACCAAGGGTGATTTCACGCATTTGGCGAGAGAAATCCACCGCTTCTTCAACGGTTCCCCCAACGAGCGCCACGATAGCCGGTGCTGTTGCCATCGCAAATCCACCAATCCCGTAAGTTTCTGTGATAGCCGAGTCACCAATATCTAAACCTGAATCTTCCGGTTTATAACCCGCGAACATTGGACCAATAACTTGCTGAGAAGGACCTGTAAACCACTGCCCCGGTAACCCGCTAATGCGTAAACCAAACTCATAACCATTACGTGCCATGGTAGTCACGACAGTACTGTATTCAATGCCGTGCGCCGCATCCATTGAGGCTTTACACATTGCCATCCATGTAGGACCCGAGAAATAGTCACTACTTGCCACGAAATCAAACACTTCTTTTTGCTGTGCAACCGTAAAATTGGTTTGAATAATTCCCGTGATCAGCGCTTGGATCAGCAATGTTGTTCCCGCATTGTTACGGTTATGGCATTCATCACCCATATGTAACGCTTGTGCCAACATTAAGCGCAGGTCGATTTCACCGACGATTTTCATGGCGTCACGCAGCATTGGACCCAGTACATCACGCATCCAATTCAAGCGGTCAATAACGCTTTGGTCATTGGCACCCATGCGCAAGATTTTTGCCATCTGCTCACTCAAGTTAGTGAATGCGCGGTTGCCGTAAGTTTTGTTTTCGACAATATGCATAAACATCGATGCCGATGTCACGCCCGCCATTGACCCTACGCAATCATGTTCATGGCATGGGGAAAAGATAATTTCACCAGAGGCCGCTACACGTTCCGCATCCGCTAAGTCTTTTGCCAATCCTTCAAAAACTAAAGCACCTGTCACTGCGCCTTTCATTGCACCACACATATCTTTCCATGCCACTGGCGGGCCGGCATGTAGAATGGTGTTTTTCGTCATGCCCGGTACCACATTAATGGCTTGGTCATAACCCACGAGTACTGGCTGGGACTGAATAATGCGCTCAAGCGCTTGTGCGTTCGCCGCTGCGATTTTTTCTTGTAACGCTGCGTTGCCTTCAATTTGGTCAAGCGCACGGATCACGGCTACGTTACCTTGCCCCGGTGGAGTCCAATTCAGTTGAGTCACCGGAACGTGCTGTTTTTTCAGATCATCACTGAACATCTCAATGCCGATATTGATAACGTTCAATGGTTGTTTAAATAATGAAGTCATTACGCTTTCTCCCCTTTCCAGACAAACTCACGTCCTAATAAACCTGTATTGGTACTGCTACTCGCCCAAATCACACCTGCGTCAGTGAGCATCTTGACCTGTGCATCCATCGATGGCGTATCTTGGTCAGTACCCAGCACATAGCCAAGGATCACCAGTTCACGTCCTTCTTGTTTCGCTATCGCTTTTGCTGTTTTGATAGCGTCAATCATCACGCCGACCGGATCTTCATGAGAGCCAAAACCAAGCACGAAATCCATCATGATCACACCAACTTCCGGGTCACGAGCTTCTTGCAGTAAACGCTCTATTCGGTTTGTTGGATCAATCATTGGGTGTGGCTTACCATTGGTAAAATCATCATCACCAAAGTCGAGGAAGGTATGGGCGACACTTTTATTGATATCTTTCAGACGGTAGTCAGGGTTAGGTTGAATATTGCTGTAGACGTCATCGTATTTTTCCAGCGCTGCAAACATGGCTTCATCACACAATGTCCCGCCACAGAAAAGACCACGAATGTATTTTTGTTCCGGTTTAAGTAACGCTCTAACTTCATCAATTAAAGGTAAGTTGAGAGGATGAAGGTCTAAATCTTCTTTACGAATACCTGTCAGTAAAACCGCTTTCAGAGCAGCTTCTTTGGTGCCTTGGGCAAAGGTTAAGCCTGGTTTATCATCCGGTAACGGTTGACTTCCTAAGAAACAAACCACCACTGGCTTATGGCATTTTTCAGCTTGTTCTAACACTTTTTTGGCAACCATTGGTGCTGGTGGCTTAGAAATGAGTGCAATGACTTGGGTTTCATCATCCGCATCCAGCATTTTGAGTGCATCAATCATCATGATGCCGCCAATTTTTTCACTTAGGTCACGACCACCCGTACCGATTAGCTGAGAAACTCCAGCACCAAATTCATGGATTCGCACGCTCAGTTCTTGGCTCCCCGTACCGGATGCCCCAATAATTCCGATGCTACCGCGACGAACATTGTTACCAAAACACAAGGCTGTCCCATTGATGATCGCTGTCCCGCAGTCTGGTCCCATCATCAACAACCCTTTTTGGCTCGCCAACTGTTTCAGTGCCAGCTCATCGTCTATCGAGACGTTATCGGAGAACAGCATCACGTTGAGATCATTTTCCAGTGCAATACGCGCTTCACGAGCCGCAAATTGCCCATTAACCGAAATAACCGCTAAGTTGGCATCAGGAATGTGCGTTTTTGCAGAGTTGATTGTGGCGTATTTGGCTTCATGCTGCCCACCGCCTTGATTTTTCTTATTAAACAGGTCTTCGATAGCAATCAATGTCGCATCATTGGCTTCATCGCTAGGTCCTTTAATCACTATCATTAAATCGCCGTTTTTGGCTTCTTCTAATTCTGGTGTTAATAAACCTAAGTTTCTTAATACGCCTTTATTCATTTCTGTTGCCATTGCCACAAAGGCTTGCTCAACATTTTCAAGTTGATTGGCTTTGGTGGAAATAGACATCAATGACACTGAATCAAAATAGGTATTCTTTTTTATGACCACTTTAGTCGACATGTGTTTCTCCGAAATAATGAGTCAGAAACAGCGCATCGCGAATGCCAAATAGCATGTCGCAACCTGAACTAGACCCGATATTTAAAATCTCTAAAATTTGTGGATAAATATTTGTTTCTCGCCCATCAACTAAACATTGGATCAGTTGATGCATATTTTCGCGATACTCTTGGTTTAATGCTTTTTCTAACGTGATGGCACTGATGGGTGTTGTATTCGCCTTGCTTTGCGAAATCCCTTGATAAAAGCTCGGATAGCAGGAATTCGCAGGGTGATGTTTCAACAACAAAAAAGCCATTAGTCCCACTAAATAATCATCTCCCGAAGGCGTTAACCCAATTCCTAACCCAACAAACTGGCTCACAATATGAGTTAATGCTTGGTACCGTTTATTGATTAATAAATTAATTAAGCTAGAGCGTAATTCATTTAATTTTTTTGATGATTCAAGATAAAAACAATTATCCCCTTGGTAGTTAAACAGAGAATGTGTTTTATCATTTAAAATAGAATCAATTTCGTTAATTTTAGACTGAAGAAAATAACGGTATTTTTCTTCGGTTAATTTTTCATTAATAAAATAAACTGTTGGTGGGTTCCATTTTTTACATAATAAAAATGAAATAGTATATTTCTCACCAATATGGATTTCATTATTTAAAATATAAACAGAATCCCCCGTAGTGATATTTAACGGTGAAAAATCCTTATTAATAATTCGGCAGCTATTAGGAGCATTATCCGTTTGCGAGCCAAGCAAGGTATAAAGTTGATTATCAATTGAAAAATTAATGGCTTTATTAAAAACCTGCTCTATATTCCCTGTTAATGATGGCTGATGCAAAAGATGCAAGAAATGTGCATCAGCCGTTAACCCATAAATGCTTTGCCGCTGAGATTGGTGTCTGTTCACAATCCCCCTTATGGGTGGTTACGCACCCGCTGCAATCAGTAACTCAGCAATTTCGTGATAGCCTTTTTCCTGTGCCAGCTCTAACGGCTTTTTACCGTATTTATCTGTCATATGTGGGTTGGCACCGTGATCTAACAGCATTTTTACGATTTGCTGCTGTTTTACGCCACCATCATTCAGCACAATCGCTTCTAGCAACGGAGTCCAACCGACAAAGTTGGTGTGATTAACATTAATGTCCGTGTTTTCCAGTAATTCACGCACAATTTCCACATGCCCTTTTTCACTCGCTGGCGTGATCCCAACACCACCAAAACGGGTTAGTAAATCTAAATTAGGATTAGCAGGTAATACTAAACGTAATAGTGTTAAATCATTATTTAGGCAACTTAATAAAAATGGGTTAAAACACGTTTGGTCTTGTTTATTAATATCAGCACCCGCATGAATAAGAAAATCAACGCACTCATAGTGCTGATTTAAACTGGCATTCACAATAGCAGTGCGACCTTGTCGATTGGTACTATTAATATCAACACCTTTTTCAAGGCAATTTTTTAAAATAGCTAATTGACCTTGTTCTGCTGCTTTAAGAAAATCTTGAACGAGTGTGTTTTCTGTCATAATGCTCTCCACATTTAGCTATTTAAATTTCCTGATAGCCAAATTAAATATGAATTAAAGATTATTTAGCATGGTTAGAGCATAACAATTGCCATTAATAAATAGAATCCATTTAAATTTAATTCATCAATCTGCCACCTTATTATTGATTTAAATTCAACAATTGAGCATTTTTGTGCGTGAAAGCATCCTTCACTGACCTTTACCGATGTTTTTTTGTCTATTTTATATGCAATTTGACCAAATAATTTTGTTAATCTTTTTGCCAATTTTTTCTTTCTTCAATTTTGTGACAGCCATCAAATCAAAGGTTTTAGAATTGTTAATATTGTGATTTTTTTGTTTATGAACTCGATATCCCCTAATGGCTATTTTTTCATTTAATTCAATAATATTAATTAGTTTGAATGTAAACATGCGTTTCATTAGTTGCTTTTTTGAGTGACATAAATTAAATACTATTTATTGTACAGAATAGATAAATATCCCCGAAGAGGGCTATTAAAAACAATCGATAAAAAGCCTGTTTTTTAAGCTATTGAATTGTATTCACAGAAAACGTTATTTAGGCTAATTTTCACGCACTTTGGGACACGACACATGAACTCTATTTTTACTGAAGAAAATTTATTGACCTATACCACCGCGGCTAAATTTGCCAGTTTCAGTAAAGCAGCCGAAGAACTTGGGATTACCACCTCCGCGGTGAGCTACACCATAAAACGTATCGAAACTTATTTAGATGTCGCACTGTTTATTCGCGATACCCGTAATATTGAACTGACCGAAGCGGGATACTATTTTTATCGCAAAGCCACAGACCTTCTGAATAATTTTCATCTCATCAAAAAAAGTATCGACTCCATTGAACAAGGGATTGAAGCACGTGTTCGCATCTGTATCAATCAGTTGATCTACACCCCTTACCATACGGCGAAGTTGCTACAAATCTTGAAAAAGCAATTTGGTACCTGCCAGATCACTGTGACCACAGAAGTGTATAACGGTGTTTGGGATGCCATTATCAATAACCATGCGGATATTGCGATTGGGGCGCCGGGTACACTCATGGATGGCGGCGGGATTGATTACACAGAAATTGGTGCCATACACTGGCAGTTTGCCATAGCGTCTAGCCACCCTTTAGCCTTAATGCCTGAGCCAATTGCCGAAAGCCAGCTTCGCCTCTACCCAAATATTATGGTGGAAGATACGGCGCATACCATCAATAAACGTGTTGGATGGCTACTGCACGGGCAAGAGGCGATTCAAGTGCCTGATTTCAACACCAAATGTCAGTGCCAAATTTTAGGTGAAGGGATCGGATTCCTACCCGACTATATGGTCAAAGAACATGTAAAAACCGGAGTCCTAGTCACTAAGCAAATACAAAACCCAAGGCAGGATTCTCACATGTTATTAGCCACTCAACACTCTGCGACAGGGCTAGTCACCCAATGGATCAGAAAAGAGTTTATGGCAAATGGGGTCTTAACGGAACTTTACAGTGATTTGCTCAAGCCCATCGCCAATTAACGCGGTTCTAATTGATGAGCTAACTGCTCCGCCAATACTGAAACCATCTCCGATGACTCTTTGTGGAAATGCATCGCCAGTTCCATCTCTTGGGCTGGAGGAAACCCCTCTTCTGCTGTCAAGATTCGATGCTGGGATAATTTCGCGCGTACGGGTAACAGGCTAACGCCTAATCCGTCGGTAATCGCACTTTGGATACCTGCCAGACTAGTGCAAGTATAAGTAATGTGCCAAGGGCGTTGTTCATTATCTAACAACCTAAACATATCATTCCGGTACAGCCCATTCTCTGGAAAAACAATCAGAGGAACAGAATCTGTGGGAAGAACATGTTGCTGGCGACTCGCTAGCCAGCAAAGAGGCTCTGACCAATGATAATCACTATGAAACTCCCCTTTTCGTTGTTTCACAATGATCAAATCCAACTCACCATGTTGATAGCGTTGCTGTAGTTGGCGACTCAACCCGCTAGTCACCTCTAATCGGACATTAGGATGCGCTTGCATAAATGCCGCCAATGTTGGTGTCACTAATCCCGACGTCAAATCTTCAGGAAACCCTAATCGCAGAGTTTGAATAATCGCATTGCCTGTTATTTTCATAAAAAACGTATCGTTAAGTGCCAGAATATTTTTCGCGTATCCAAGCAACACTTCCCCTGTTTCTGTCAGGGTTAACATCCGATGCCCCCTTACAAACAACGGCTGTCCAATAAGACTTTCTAATCGCTGAACTTGCTGACTTAACGTCGATTGCGTTGAATTTAATTGTTGTGAAGCCACCGTAAAATTTCCCGTTTCTGCGACGGTAACGAATGTTTTCAATAATACAAAATTAAGCAACGAATTCATTTTTTTAATACCTGAGATTTAATTATTTAATTTTTAAATATCACAGTTTTTGATTAGATTGAAGGGAACAACGCATTTGATGGACATTACTGAAATGACACCATGTCAACTCATCAGTAATCTTATTAGAATACTCGATAAATCAGGAGCACAAACCATGCTCGATAAACAATTTTTACAACATGCA
Source organism: Providencia sp. wls1916 (assembly GCF_009706585.1). Classification (NCBI taxonomy): domain Bacteria; kingdom Pseudomonadati; phylum Pseudomonadota; class Gammaproteobacteria; order Enterobacterales; family Morganellaceae; genus Providencia; species Providencia sp. wls1916. The sequence goes on along the minus strand of NZ_WLUL01000011.1, from coordinate 184,303 downwards.
ATCACCCTCGCCGCTGACAATGTTGCCGCAGGTGGGCGTCCATTTGGTGCAGTGGTCGTCAAAAATGAGCAAATTATTGCCACTGGCGTGAATCAAATGTTGGAGCGACACGACCCTACCGCACACGCTGAATTACTCGCATTACGCCAAGCAGGAGAGGTGCTAAATAGCGTCAGACTCGATGATTGCACCGTTTATGCTAGCGGTCAGCCTTGTCCTATGTGCCTTGCTGCGATCCGCATGTCTGGCATTAAACGTGTTGTTTATGCCTATTCGAACCAAGATGCTGAACCTTTTGGATTATCAACAGAGGCGATAGCTGAGGCATTAAGAGTCTCTCCTGACCAACAAAGTGGTTTGCAATTTATCCAATTAAAACCGAAGGATGAGACGCAATCCATGCTGTATCAAACTTGGTGGCAACAGCATCACGCGTAAACATGAAAAAACCACTTTCTGCCTCTTTTGGCTTGATTCTGACGATTGCCCTTGTCGGTATTAATTTACGCCCCTTTATGACAGGACCTGGGCCAGTCATCGAAAATATCATTAAAACCACCGGAATGAGCTACCAGAGCGTTTCACTGTTAACGCTGATCCCCATGTTACTCATGGGTTTTGGAGCTTTGGTCGTCCCCGCATTAAATCAAAAATTAGGTGATAAGTGGGGTATCAGCCTCGCGATGCTACTGCTGCTGATAGGCTCTTTCTGCCGATTATTTGTTTCTGATGCGAACGCACTGTTAATGACCGCATTTTTGTGTGGAATGGGAGCGGCTTATATTCAAGCGGTTTTCCCCGGTTTGATAAAATTTTCGTTTCCACAAAAAATGGCCGCCATGACGGGATTATATTCAGCTACCTTGATGGTCGGTGGCGCGCTGGGAGCGCAATTAACACCGCTAATTACCCACCTTTCAGGGAATTGGCAAAGTGGGCTAGCATGGCTTGCATTTCCAGCACTGATCGCCCTGATTGCCGTCTTCATGAATATTCGCTCTTCGAACACGAAAAATACGCCAGCTCAGCTGAGTGTATTAACTTATCTTAAGCTGCCCAGAGCATGGCTATTAATGGCGGGATTTGGTTTAGTGAATGCGGGTTATGCAACTGCCGTGACATGGCTGGCACCTTTCTTTCAACAACAAGGATTTAGTGCTACAGAAAGCGGTTCTCTGGTGGCGATTTTAACCGTTTTTCAAGCTGCTGCGGCACTGATGATCCCGGTATTAGCATCCCATAATATTGACCGTCGCTTTTGGCTCACTGTCACGCTGGTGAGCCAAGCATTGGGATTTGCCGGGTTAATCCTGTTTCCTAATACACTACCGTTGCTGTGGGTAGGTCTGCTGGGCTGCGGACTGGGTGGCTGCTTCGCCTTAACCATTATTACCTCTTTAGATCATATCCCTCATCCTGCTAGCGCGGGGATCCTGACTGCCTTAATGCAAGCAGGCGGTTTTATCATCGCCGCTTTTGGACCTTTGGTTGCGGCAGCATTACAGCAATTTAGTCACAGTTTTACCCCTGTTTGGTTGCTGCATTGTGTCCTAGTTATGATGACATTACTGCTATTTTTGCGTTTAAATCCTAAAAAGTATCACCAGATTTTTAGCGTGAAATAAGCTTAGTTACCAAGGAGATGGCCTCATTGCCATCTCCTTCACGCTACGCAGTGGTTTTTTCTTGCGCCAATGCAGATTTTGGTAACCCAAAAATTTTGTCAAATGCCCAGTTAAAGAAAAAAGTATAAATCGGGATAAAGATAATCAGGGCAAAATCTAAAATAAGTGCCTGCCAGAGCGATATTGATAACCACCATGCAATCAATGGGATCAAAAATACCACCAGCGTTAGCTGGAATAACACCGCATGAGCAAAACGACGTCTAAACGTTCTAATTCTTGATTTCTGCTTTGATTCCCAATATTCAAATACCACATTGAAAATAAAATTCCATGTCACCGCAATCGTGGTGATCACCAGTGCTAAAGGTCCTGTGGTTCCCGCGGAATTCCCCGAAAGAAAAGCCAGTGCCAACGATGAAATCATCCAGCCAATAACTTCGTAGCTCGTAATAAAAACCACTTTACGTTTAATACCTTGCATTTTTTATCTCATATTCTGTTTGCCGAAGGCTGGTAAATTAAATCAATATTAATGATAATAAAAGTCAGCTACTATCAACAAAACTGAAAGATCTAAGATGCCATTTAATAGTGAAAACCTGATGATTTTCTTAACTGTGCTCGATAAAGGCTCTTTTTCCGCAGCGGCAAGAGCACTTCATCGAGTCCCTTCCGCGATTAGCATGGCAATTGCCAACCTTGAAGCAGAGCTTGGTTTTTCGCTGTTTGAGCGCCATACGCGAGAACCCAAACCTACGGAACAAGCGCTTTCCCTCGCCCCCTATGCACGAAATATTGTGGATAACTTACGTCAGTTGAATGTTTTCTCACGAGAACTCACTCAGGGGGTGGAGAGTACACTCACAATCGGGGTCGCTGAAGGGGTTAATCCCAATGTGTTAGTTGATACATTGCACGCCCTGAGCCAACGTTATCCGTTGATGCATGTGGAGCTGATCACCGCTCCTCAAGATGATATTTTGCCACTATTGCACAGTGAGCGCGTTCAATTGGCTATCGCTTTTGGTGGGTTATATGTCAATGCTCAGGAACAGTTCGAATGTATTGGTTATGAATCATTAACAGCGACCATCAGCGCCGATTATCCCTCTAATAAACCGAATAATGCGCTGTATATCGAAGATCTTGTTCAAACACGCCAGATTATTGTCGCTAGCCCTCACCACCCTATCAGTGATTTCCGCTCTATTGTTTCTAGCCATTATTGGCGTACGGATAGCTTCACGATGGCGTTAGAATTAGTTAAAAAAGGGATGGGTTGGGGAAATTTACCGGCTTCATTAATCAAAACTGATTTAGAGGCAGGTTTACTCAAGCGTTTAGAATTTAAAAACACCCCGAATGGCTTAGTGCTTCCTGTCCATGTGGTCTGTTTAAAAGGTCAAGTACTCAAACGCGGTGCCCAAGAGTGTATCGAGCTTTTAAAAACAAATATGTACTAACAAATTTCAGTAATTTCAGGATCGGCTCAATCCCCCTCCAAAAGTTAGGTAAATCCCCATTTACATCATAAAGGTAGCCCGTATCCGCGATACGGCTCTTTTGTTGGTAAACAGTGTTTGTTGATCAATTGTGAAAATCACTTGATATTGCCAATGCTTTTAAAGATAATAATTATCAATATCATTCTTATTGACAACAAAATTTCTGTGGTGAACAACATGACCAAGCCACTTTCTGACATTATTGAAGAAACCACAAAATCAACCTCACTGACTGATTTTGCTGCTAAAAATGGGCTTATTGAAAGCCAAAAATTATTAGGTGCATCAGGCAAAATTGCCATTGAACACCGCGGTGAAATTTATCAATTGCGCCAAACTCGCACAGGTAAATTAATTCTGACCAAATAGTTTTTAGTCTTCACAACGCAGTTTGCTTTAAAAGTACTGTTTGTTTCAAAAATACAATTAGCTTTAAAAACACAATATATCTCGCAAGCCACCTAAGTCGTCATACTAGGCAGCCAGCTTAACTCTATACATCAGGACACAGTTTCTTATGGTGTTTATTACGGGCTTTGCTGCTGTAAATCTGGATAACCTCAAGGCGAACTTTCGAACCCTATCATCACTTGTTGGGTTCAAATACCCCTTTTCCCCTATTCCGTTGAAAGCGTCTTTGTCTCAACACCCTATAAACACGCCATAACGCTCTGATGATAAGTCAGTTTTTAACGGTGCATCGCACTCATCAAAGAGTTAACAATTTTTAGGGAGTATCACCTGTATGTCTCAAGTATTACGCTTATCTGTGCTGGCGAGTGCCTTGCTGCCTCTAATGGCAACCGCACAGACTGAAAAATCTCCAACTAACAATAACCATTTAACTAACAGTCACCACGATGTGATGACTGTTTATGCCACGGGTAATGAGCGAGATAGCTTTAATACGCCGATGATGGTTACCGTCATTAAAAATGATTCACCAGAAACCAAAACAGCCAATAATGCTAACGATATTTTGCGGAAAGTGCCGGGCATTGCACTGACAGGAACTAGCCGTACTAACGGTCAAGATATCAGCATGCGCGGATTTGACCGTCGTGGAATTTTGACGTTAGTCGATGGCGTTCGCCAAGGTACGGATACTGGGCACATTAACGGAACATTTCTTGATCCCGCGCTTATCAAACAAGTGGAAATCATTCGCGGTCCATCAGCGCTTTTATATGGCAGCGGCGCGATGGGTGGCGTGATTGCTTGGGAAACCGTGAATGCGAAAGATTTACTGCGTGAAGGTCAAAGCCAAGGTTTCCGCGTTTTCACTCAAGGCGCTACCGGGGATCACAGCTTTGGCTTTGGCGGCTCCGCTTTTGGTAAAACCGATGACTTTGACGGGCTATTCAGCTTTGTGACGAAAGAAAGCGGTGATGTTCGTCTTGGCGGCGGCGAGAAAATGGATAACAAAGAAACCATTGCCAATATGCTCGGTAAAGGCACATGGCAACTGGATGATGCGCAAACCCTGTCGGGACAAATTCGTTATTACAATAATGATGCTTATGAGCCAAAAGACCCGCAACAGCTCGCCACCAGCAACGATAATAAGAAGGTTAACCGCACAACGCGTCAGCGTGACTTGCAAGCAACCTATCAGTTAAATCCAGACGATAATTCATGGCTCAATTTAAAAGCGACTCCGTATTACTCTGATGTGAATATCACCTCCAAAGGGAAAGAGTCTAACTACGAAGGGCGCAGCCAAAAAACGTATGGTATCAAATTGGATAACCGCTCCGATATCTATGAGTTACCACTCGCTGCACACAACTTTACCTACGGTACTGAAGCGTATCGTCAAAAACAGACCCCTTACGCTGGAACCACTCAGTTCCCTGATGCAGAGATCACCTTTGCGGCTGGCTTTATTCAGGATGAGATTACCTTAAAAGATTTGCCTGTTTCCTTCATTTTGGGAACTCGCTATGACAACTACAAGTCCACCGCCAAGGGCAATAAAGATGTCAAAGAAGATCAATGGTCATCAAAAGCGGCAGTGAGCATCACCCCAACCGATTGGTCAATGCTGTTTGCGTCATACTCTGAAGCTTTCCGTGCTCCAACAATGATGGAAATGTACAACGATTCCCTGCATTTCCAACAAGGCCCAATGACTAACTACTGGCGCCCTAATCCAGACTTAAAACCTGAGTCCACGCGTACTGCAGAATATGGTTTTGGTTTACGTTTTGATGACTTACTTATGGCTCGCGATAACCTGCGCTTCAAAGCCAGCTATTTCGATACAAAAGCCAAAGATTATATTGATACTCATGTCAATTTTGACCGCTTTAACCTGAAAAATAACTACACCACATCCATCAATACCAAGCGTGCCAAAATTTGGGGAACGGATGTGTCATTGGATTACACCACCGACTACTTTGCGTGGGGTCTAGCTTATAACCACACCGTCGGCGTCAATGAATATACAGGCAAAGCCATTGAATCCATTAAACCGGATTCACTCACCAGTAACCTCTCCATTCCAGTTGCAGACAGCGGTTTCTCTGTGGGCTGGTTAGGTGAGTTCACTACTCATACCGATTTCGATAAAACATCCAAATTGAAGCAACAACCGGGCTACGCCGTTCATGATTTCTATCTAAATTATCAAGGAGATGGAAGTCTTAAAGGGTTAGATACCAGTGTTGTTTTAGGAAATGCTTTTGACAAAGAGTATTACTCCTCTCAGGGGATTCCCCAAGATGGTCGTAATGCTAAGCTGCTCGTCAGCTTCCAATGGTAATTCACACTACATAAAGGAGAAACCTGTGAATTCAGCACTTTTCGAACGTTATCAACAAGCCAAAGCAGATAATAAAGCTAGGTATGCGAGAGACCTCGCTGCTTATCTGAATGTTTCTGAAGGGGAATTACTGCATAGCCGCGTTGGGCGCGATAAGGCTAAACGCCTGAGCATTGATGCGCCAACGTTATTAACTGCTTTGGAGGCTGTCGGTCCAGTCAAGGCTATTACCCGTAATGAGTATGTGGTCCATGAGCAAGTCGGGCGCTATGAGAATGCTAAATTTAGCCCTCACGGCGGTTTAATTCTTAATCCACGCGCACTGGATTTGCGTATGTTTTTCTCTCATTGGGACAGCATTTTTACGCTCTCTGAAGAGGCTAAACGAGGTGAACGTCATAGTATCCAATTCTTTGATAAACATGGCGATGCACTGCACAAAGTGTATACCACCGATGAAACCGATATGGATGCATGGAATGCGCTTATCGAAAAATACGTAACCACCGAAAACCCACTATTATCCGTTGAAAAAGTGCAGCCACACCACGCTCAGCCAATTAGCGATGAGCTAAAACAACAGCTTGACCAAGAGTGGCGCAATATGACGGATGTTCACCAATTTTTCATCTTATTGAAGAAAAATAACTTAAGCCGTCAACAAGTGTTCCGCGCTGTCAGTGATGATTTAGCTTGGCAGGTGCCAAATGATTCATTCAATCAGCTGGTTAATACAGCTTTCGCTGATCAAAACGAAATTATGATTTTCGTAGGTAACCGTGGATGTGTGCAAATTTTCACAGGCAAAATCAAACGCTTGATGCCACACCAAACTGAAGGTTCTGACATCAAATGGCTGAATATTTTCAACCCTGATTTCACGCTGCATATGATTGAAAATGGTGTTGCAGAGTGTTGGGTCACTCGTAAACCAACGGAAGATGGTTTTGTGACAAGCCTGGAAGTGTTTGATGACCAAGGCAATCAAATCGCACAAATGTACGGACAACGCACTGAAGGGACGCCAGAGCAAGAACACTGGCGCCAGCAAGTCATGTCCCTGCCAAGAATCTAACACAGGTATTTGACGATGAAACAATGGCTTCTAATGGTAATCACACTGGCAACCTCATTGGTTGCCCATGGCGCTGACCGTTTAGTGACACTCGGTGGCGATGTAACTGAAATTGTCTATGCGCTCGGCGCACAAGATAGTCTGGTTGGGCGCGACAGTAGCAGTTTACATCCCGAGCAAGCAACTAAGTTACCCGATGTCGGCTATATGCGAACACTGAACCCAGAAGGCGTGCTCTCTTTGCGTCCAACGTTGGTGCTCGCCAGTGAGCTTTCCCAACCTTCAATTTCATTAACCCAAATTGAAAAAAGCGGCGTTAAAGTGATTAAAGTGACAGGAAAACCGAAATTAGAAGCCATTCCTGAAAAAATCACCACCATCGCCAATGCGGTGGGATTACCCGAGAACGGAAAAAAGTTAGTCGAACAATTTAATGCCGAGCTACTCGCCATCCCCACTAGCCCTCTGAATAAAAAAGTGGTTTTCTTAATGAGCCATGGTGGAATACAACCGATGGCAGCTGGGCAAAAAACGGCAGCCGATAGCATGATCAAGGCCGTTGGTGCACAAAATGCCATGCAAAACTTCTCTAGCTATCGTCCGCTATCTCAAGAAGGTCTTATTTACAGCCAGCCAGACCTCGTCGTGATCTCTGAGCAAGGTGTAAAATCCTTAGGTGGCGTTGACAAAGTTTGGGAATTACCGGGGTTAGCACTCACTCCTGCAGGAAAAAATCGTGCTCTTTTAGTCGTGGATGATACTGGTATGTTGAGCTTCAGCTTAAGCACCCCCAAAGTCATGCAGCAGTTAAGAGAGGCGTTAGAAAAAAGCGAATGAGCCGTTTTAAGCACCCTTTATTTAAAATTTTGATGTTATTGGTGTTACTGGGGGCAGTCACTTTGGCTGCCTCTACCGCTGGTGCAATTAACTTACCGTTAAAAGTGCTTTGGTTTGCACCATCCACCGATCCTGACTGGCAAATTTGGCTCACCATTCGTCTACCAAGAGTGTTACTCGCCATTTTAGTGGGATTGGCTTTAGCGGTTTCCGGTGGGATGATGCAAGGGTTATTTCGCAACCCTCTCGCTGACCCCAGTTTATTAGGGGTAAGCAGTGGTGCCGCATTGTGTGTAGCAGCATTCATCATTTTACCGTTCTCCTTACCCACATTAATGCTCAATTACGGCCATCTTGGCGCAGCATTCGTTGGCAGCTTAGCGGTTTCACTGATCATTTTTAGCCTCAATCGTATGTCTAATGGCAATTTGGCACGGCTGCTATTAGCAGGAATTGCCATCAATGCCCTATGTATGTCACTAATTGGGGTACTGAGCTATATGAGTAATGACCAACAGTTACGCACATTTAGCTTGTGGATGATGGGGTCATTAGGCAATGTGAATTGGACATCGCTAGCGATTGCCGCCAGTGTGATTATCCCCACTTGCTTACTCTGCTTTTGGCAAGGCAATACATTGAATATTCTGCAATTAGGGGATGAAGATGCACACTATTTAGGGATAAATGTTGAACGCAGTAAGTTTGTTTTATTATTCCTAAGCGCCCTATTAATTGGCTGCGCCGTTGCTATGAGTGGTGTGATTGGCTTTATCGGGCTCGTTGTTCCTCACTTAATACGTATGACATTGGGACCCGATCATCGTTGGCTTATTCCTGGTTCTGCCATTGTGGGTGCTTGCTTACTCTTAGTTGCCGATACCCTTGCTCGCACTTTAGCCGTTCCCGCAGAAATCCCCGTGGGCTTATTAACGGGTTTGATTGGCGGACCTTACTTTTTATGGCTAATACTGCGCCAACCTGCCGGAAGGATCTAACCGATGCCCAATTTACTCGATGCTAAAAACCTCAGTTATCGTATTAATAATCGAACATTAATCGATGATATCAGTTTGTCTATACAGCAAAATCAAATGGTGGTGATTATTGGTCCTAATGGTGCGGGAAAATCCAGTTTATTGAAATTGCTCACAGGCTACACCTCCCCCTCTCAAGGTGAGTGCCAGCTAGAAGGTCGCCCATTACCTGAATGGGAGCCTCAAAGCCTCGCTAAAAAACGTGCCGTGATGAAACAGCATAGCCATTTACAGTTTGCGTTCAGTGTTGAGGATGTTGTGGCGATGGGAAGAACTCCTTATGGTTCTGAACATAAGCAACGCGCCATTGATATTGCTATGGAGCAAACCCACTGCACCCCACTACGCCATCACGATTATCGCCAATTATCCGGTGGTGAACAGCAGCGTGTTCAGCTTGCGCGAGTGTTAGCTCAATTATGGCAACCGGAACCAACACCAGCCTGTTTATTCCTTGATGAGCCTACTTCTGCCCTTGATTTATACCATCAACAGCACAGTTTGCGGCTATTGCATCAGCTTACCCGTGAAAGGCCGCTAGGCGTTTGTTGTGTGTTGCATGATTTGAACCTCACCGCACTCTATGCCGATAAAGTGTATCTTATTCATCAAGGGAAATTAGTTGTGGCTGGAACACCACAAGAAGTGTTAACTACCGAGAATTTAACCCAGTGGTATCAAGCGGATTTAGGGGTACAGCCGCATCCAGAAACGGCAACCCCTCATGTGTATCTGCGCCATTAATAAACAGCCGCGGCTTTCATCATGCTCTATCACATAATGAAGACCGCGACTTAACATCATAATAAATTGAAGTATTTATTTGGCTTCGGTGGTGGCGGTAACTGCTTAGCATCAATCATATCAAGAGCATTGCGTTCAAGCCCGTTACATAACGCATTCAGTGGCAAGCTGTTGTCCAGCACATCGAATGGGTCTTCCAATTGTTCCGCTAATGCATCCCACGCCAAGAACGTATAGGAAACAAATACTGAAACCAAAGGCGTCATGTAATGTAAATCCCCCACCAACGCAAACGGTAATAATGTACAAAATAAATAGACCGTACGTTGCAGGATCAATGTATAAGCGAAGGGGATCGGCGTATTCGAAATACGTTCACAGCCGCCTAAAACTTCAGATAACCCGTTCACATCTTTATTGATAGACTGAAACAGCACATCGCTGATCAGATTGTTATCTCGCAATGCCCCGACACTCAAACCAATATGCATAAGAATTCGGCTGGTGGGAAAAGGGCTTCTAATAACATCTAAAAAAACATCTCGCGGCAATAAACGATACAAATCTATATTTGGGTTAGTACGTCTAAGTTCGTGATTTAAGCTCCAACTAAACGCAATCAACAAATTAGCAAATGTGCGATGCGCTTCAGGATCATTCGGCAATAATCCTTTTATGTTTCTTAAAATATTACGTTGGTTGGTTAATATTGCGCCCCAAAGCGTTCTTGCTTCAACTAAGCGGCTGTAGCAGGCGTTATTACGGAACCCCAAAAAGATAGCTATTGCTATCCCTAATAAGCTAAATGGGGCTATTGTCAGATGGATCCCTAATTGTTCGTACCATTGATAGATTAAAATAGCGACAATGGACATCATAATATTAAGCGATAATCTAAAGGTGATTTTAGACAGCACGGAACCGTGCCAGTCGAACAACCTAAAGAACCAGTGTTGATGCGGGCGAATGACCATAAATTAATAATAATTGAAAGGATAGTTATGTGTGATGATTATCACATAAATTATTTTGGCAATCCATATTTTGATGATCTCATCAATTTACTCATCTTAAGCTAAATAGTTTAGTAATAAACTATTTAATTGTTTATCTATTCTATCATCTATTTATTATTTTTCATTTTTTAAGATTTCAGGTATTGACTCAGATTAATTTATAATTAATTTAACCTAGGCAATACTAGCATTTGAAATACTTATTTAATTTAAAATTAATAGCCAAGTAAATTAAACAATTTATATACAGCACGCAAATATAATCAATTGATTAATTTTTGGTTATATTTTGATTAAATATCAAATATCTAGCATTATATTAAGTTAAATTCTTAAGGAACTCTTAATATTAGCGGCAATATTACCGTTATCATTTAATCATCATTTAAAAAATGATTAATATAATTCCAATTATAAAAAAATTAATAAAATTTTAATTTATTAAGAATGGTTGTTTGTTTATGAAAAAAACAGAATATTTTCTAAAAAAATTCCGTGCGCTAATCATGAGTGACAAAAGTTATCTCACGAATAAATTTATTAAAAAATTAGGGTATTACCCTAACTTTAATGCGCCGAAAAGCTTTAATGAAAAAGTGAATTTCCGTATGATCCATGACCGAAATCCACTGCATAGTCAATTCGCCGATAAACTCGCGGTGCGTGACTATGTTACGCAGACTATCGGGCAAGAACATATCGTTCCTATTCTCGCCACTTATCAACATGTGGATGAAATTGATATTACGAAACTGCCCCAGCGCTTTGTATTGAAATGCACCCACGACAGCGGCAGCAGTATTATTTGCACCGATAAATCACAGTTTGATTTACAAAAAGCCAAAGACAAGCTGTCATTCCATTTACTCAAAAATCTCTATTACATTACTCGTGAACGCCATTATAAAAATATTCCTGCGCAGATTATTTGCGAGGAATATATCGATTTGTTTGAGCAGAAAAAGAGAAAGCTAGTACCCGAAACCTGCCGCATTCATTGTTTCTCGGGTAAACCCGTTTACGCAGAAATCGATTATACCGACGAAGATGGCACCGAGTTTATCAACCTTTATGATACGGAATGGCAATTGCAGCCGGTCAGTTTTGGTTATCCTCAAATGCTAGAACCGGTCAGTGAACCAACACAATTTAGAGAGATGCTAAGATTAGCTGAAATTTTAGTGACGCCATTCGATTATTGCCGAGCTGACTTTTTAATGGCAGAAAACAAACTCTATTTTAGTGAACTTACCTTCGCACCCAATGCGGGACGTACCGTGATCAGCCCACTCTCTTGGGACTTTAAACTTGGAGAGTTATGGGAGCAGAAAATCACAACGCCAAACATGCTTCATTCACGCAAACCTGAGCTCGTACTCGCCAACCTCAATAAGAAAAAATAGCCATAAAAAAACGCGCTACTCATTCAAGATAGCGCGTTTTTTTTTCATTACTAGTGGCGAGCAATTTATCAAGCACGGTCAGTTTGCCAATACACTTGCCTTACGACGTAAACTTGCAATCAGCATATAAATTGCCGTCACTAACAGCACAATAAAGAAGAAATTCGTTAACCCGCTATGTTGTTCTAACATTGTTCCCGCTGCGATAGGTCCCATCGCAGAGCCCACACTATAACTAAATAACATCACTTGGGTCGCTGCCACAATAAATGACGAGTCCAAATTATCACACGCTAAAGTGATCGCTATCGGATACAAGGCAAATGATGACATTCCTAGCAGGGCTAGCGCCACAATCATCACCACATAATCTGATGAGATGTAAATCATACCCATCGCAAAAACACCTAATAATGAAACCATGGCTAATAATAAGGTTTTGCTCATCATTACTGACAATTTACTGATCACTGGCTGAATTAACATGCCACCCAAAATAATGGATGCCATCAAAACACCAACTTGATCCGTCGTAAAATTATCTTTTTTCAGTGATAGCGGCATTAGCCCATAAATGGTTCCCATCACAATACCGGATACCATACACCCCATAATAGCTGGCTTACTTAAACGAGTGATCTGCTTAAATGATAATTTTTGATGCAAGCCACTTGCTGGTTGCCCTTGACGTACCAATAAAGGCGGTAAAACTGCCACTAGCAGTAAACCGAGTACCACAATAAAAGGAACAACGCCCTGAGTACCAATCACACCAATAGCAAGCTGCCCAAGTGTTGTTCCCCCATATAACGAGGTCATATAGAAACTCAGTCGTTTTGCTCGCTCTTTTGGATTATCTCCAATCAGTAACCAAGATTCCACCACGACAAAAATTCCTGCTACCGCAATACCCGCAATTAAACGATTTGGTAGCCAAGCTTCAATTGTCGGTGTCCATGGCAGTAAAACAACCGTTGCTGCCAACATTAATAAGAAACTAATAAAGGAGAGACGGTGACCAATTTTTGCGATCACAGGCTCAATCATCATTGAGCCAATTAATAAACCAATATAGTAGGCACTCGCTAACCAGCCTGCATATTGCGTATCAATGTCAAAGCTACCCATTGATAACGGGATCAAGCTCATCAAGTAACCTGAAGCAATAGCAAATAGTGTTAAGCCTGCAACAGGTACAAAGGTATTGTCGCCTTTACGCATTAACATGGTGGACATTTTCACGTCCTACTCTCCAAAAATAAGATAAATATTGTGCGCTGCAGACGTCGATAATCACGGCAAAATCATTCATAAAAATGAATATATTTTAGCGACTGGTGCAGTGATGAAATTAAATAGATGAGGCTAATTTGAGCGCAATATAGATCTTTCAAGACCGGAATGACAATGAGAAAAACTAATGATGACTAGTAAATTTATTTATGTGAGAAAAATCACGTTTTTTTATGCAGTAAAACCCCCTAGAAAATCGCCATAAAAACAAACAATTCATTTAATATCAATATCATAAAAAGAAAACCGAAAAATCCCTATCGTTACTTTTTGAAACAAAACTTCCTACTTCCATCCTCTCTTTCAAAATATATTTATCACTTTTCTTAAAAAGAAATCTATTCAAAACTATTTTTGCTAATTAATTAGCATCAGGCTTATCAATATACTTAATTAGTGGTATTTATTACTCAAACGCCCATTATTTATAAATTATTATCTTTTTTTAATAATCATCTTCTAACTTCTGGTTGTCTTCTAACTGTCTTCTAACTTCGAGTTGCCTTCTAACTAGTTTTTGCTGTGGCAAGGCGGTAAGCATCAGTTAGCCTGGGGAGCATACATAAGTATGTGACTCAGGTAACTTATGCGAAACCAACACAGCCACAGTGAAAACTAGGACGAAGACAAGCGTCGCCATAAAGTTGTCCGACTGATACCGAGAAACTCCGCCACCGCCTTACGATCCCCATTAAACCTTGCCATCACTTCCTCTAGCGTCTCGGTTCCTTCCTGCGTCTTTGCCGGATTTACCTTTGTTTTCCTTTCTGGCGATAGCATCTTGAGCATGTCTGGATTGATGCTTTTATCCGCATAGGCACTACAATAGAGCGCGACACGCTCCATTAAGTTACGTAATTCTCGTACATTGCCTGGCCATGAATAGGAGAGAAAAAAGTCTCGACAACTGAGAAGTTGCTTAACTCTAAAGGCTGGAAGAGGCAGTTGTAATCCGGCAAAAGCAAGTTTCAATAATCGTTCTGCAAGCGTGAAAATATCCTCATTACGCTCTGATAATGCGGGAACTTTCATGCGAAGAACACCTAGGCGATAGAAAAGATCGCCACGGAATTTGCCTTGCGCTACCCATTCATCAAGGTCGCAGTGGGTCGCACAGATAACACGAACGTTAACCTGTAACGGTCGATACCCTCCTACTCGTACCACGGAACGCTCTTCTAACACACGCAATAACCGAGTTTGTAACGCTATTGGCATCTCACCGATTTCATCAAGAAAAAGGGTTCCCCCATTCGCTAGTTCAAACAACCCTGCTCGACCGCCTCTACGCGAGCCAGTAAATGCGCCTTCTTCGTAACCAAACAGTTCCGCTTCCAGTAATGTTTCAGGAATGGCACCACAGTTGACGGCCACAAATGGCATTTGCTGTTTACTGCGTTTTTGCTGATTAAACAAACTGTATTCGTGATGAATAGCTTGGGCCACCATCTCTTTCCCCGTGCCACTTTCACCTTGTATTAACACCGTGGCATCTGAACGGGCATACAACATAATGGTTTGACGAACTCGCTCCATTGCAGGCGACAAACCAATCAGGTCATTAATCGTGTGTCTAACTTTTGCTGTATTCAGCTGAGGATAACGTGATTGCTCAGTCACATGGCGATGGGACATTCTGCTGAGCTCAATCGCATCAGAAAAGGCTTGTCGAATGGTCTGTGTCGAGTAGATAAAAATCCCTGTCATACCCATTTCTTCAGCAAGATCTGTAATTAATCCCGCTCCCACAATGACTTTTACCCCCATGGCTTTTAGTGCTTTTAGTTGTGCTCGAGCATCTTCGGCAGTGACATAGCTGCGCTGTTCAATCTGTAATCCAAAATTATGTTGAAACTGCTCTAATGCAGGGATAATTTTTTGATAACTAATAATGCCAACTTTATCGCTAATTTCCCGAGCCTTCGCTAATGCTTGCATCACATCAAAGCCATTAATATTCACAATAATAACGGGAACCGAAACATGACTTTTTAAATATGTCCCATTAGAGCCTGCGCTGATAATCGCGTCACAATGCCCCTTCTTTAAACGGCGTCGAACTTCTTCCGCGGCTTGCTCAAAACCGATATTCAGTGGAGTGATGTCAGCTTGTGCACTAAATTCAGGGCTAATATCACGAAATAGCGTGTAAAGACGAGATACTGACACCGTCCAAATAATGGGTTTATCCATTGTTCTCCTCCACTGGGTTTACTTCTACGCGGGGTTTGCTTCGCGCTGTGATGTTTCACTTTTGTTTCATGAAACAATATATCGACTCAATGAAACATGCTAACCAATTGGTTAAAAAATGGCTTTCTTGTCACATAAAAATAAAAGCTTTTATCTTATTGATATTTAAACTTAATAATAACCTCACGCTTTCCTTCTGAACTGGCACGTCAATTGCTACCTAACTATAGTTAGTAAAAGTCATATCGTTAGTAAAAGTCATTTACACATGATTAACCAACTCCGAGGTGTTTATGTCTAGCCGTTCCGCAGGTCAAAAATTTCGAGATGCCGTTAACAGCGAATCCCCTCTTCAATTGGTCGGTACTATCAATGCAAACCATGCACTCCTTGCTCAACAAGCTGGGTATAAAGCCATTTATTTGTCTGGCGGCGGCGTGGCGGCTGGTTCATTAGGGATCCCAGATTTAGGCATTTCTACACTGGATGATGTGCTGATTGATATTCGTCGCATTACTGATGTCTGTGATTTACCGTTAATGGTGGATGCGGATATTGGTTTTGGTCCTTCCGCATTTAACGTAGCCCGTACCGTCAAGTCGATGGTGAAAGCGGGTGCTGCTGGGCTGCACTTGGAAGACCAAGTTGGCGCGAAACGTTGTGGTCATCGCCCTAATAAAGAAATTGTGTCCACTCAAGAAATGGTTGACCGAATCAAAGCTGCTGTCGATGCAAGAACAGATGAAAACTTTGTCATTATGGCACGCACTGATGCGCTGGCCGTTGAAGGGCTTGAGGCAGCTTTAGAGCGAGCAAGTGCTTACATCGAGGCGGGTGCCGATATGCTGTTTCCCGAAGCGATTACTGAGTTAGGCATGTATCAGCAATTTACTCAACATACGCAAGTGCCTGTATTAGCTAACTTAACTGAATTTGGTCAAACTCCGCTGTTTACTTTAGATGAGTTACGAAGTGTCGGCATTGCCATCGCCTTGTATCCACTTTCCGCTTTTCGTGCCATGAATAAAGCCGCTGAGCAGGTATATAACACCTTACGCCAGCAAGGCACCCAGAAAAATGTCGTGTCACTTATGCAGACTCGTGAAGAGCTCTATAAATCCATTAATTACTATCAGTATGAAGAAAAACTGGATGCGTTATTTTCACAAAATAAAAAACGCTAATTTCTTTTCTTGCAGCACATAAACCGTGAATCGAGCAAGTTGTAATCTCTTCTGCCCCCTACAAGGAATCAATGATGAATGAGCAACTTAAAAGTACTGGTTTCAAACCCAAAAAATCAGTCGCCTTATCAGGCGTAACCGCTGGCAATACGGCACTTTGTACCGTAGGTCGAAATGGTAATGACCTCCACTATCGGGGCTATGATATCCACGATTTAGCCACTCAGTGTGAATATGAAGAAGTCGCCTATTTACTTATCCACGATAAACTCCCTAACCGCACTGAATTGTCAGCGTACAAAGAAAAACTTAAACCTCTAAGGGGTTTGCCGACAAATGTAAAGCAAACATTAGAGTCCATCCCTGCCAATACGCATCCGATGGATGTCATTCGCACTGGCGTTTCGATGATGGGCTGTGTATTACCAGAAAAAGATGTGCATACCGTCGCTGGCGCTAAAGATATTGCCGACCGATTACTTGCATCTCTGGGTTCCATTTTGCTGTATTGGTACCACTTTAGCCACCATGGTCGCCGTATTGAAACCATGACTGATGATGACTCCATTGGCGCCCATTTTTTGCATCTGTTACACGGTAAAAAACCATCTCCTCAGTGGGAAAAATTCATGCATATTGCCTCTATTTTATATGCAGAACATGAGTTTAACGCCTCAACATTTGCAGCTCGTGTGATTGCTGGAACGGGCACCGATTTTTACTCAGCAATTACAGGTGCCATTGCGGCGTTAAGGGGACCGAAGCATGGTGGCGCCAATGAAGTTTCATTAGAAATTCAGCAACGCTATGCCTCTATTGAGGAGGCGGAACAAGACATCGTGGCTCGAATTAAAAACTCAGAAGTTATTATTGGCTTTGGTCACCCCGTTTATACCTTGGCTGATCCCCGCCATCCAATCATCAAATCCGTCGCCTTACAGCTTTCAGAACAAAGTATGAATCGGCATTTGTACACCATTGCAGATCATATTGAATCCGTTATGAAACGTGAAAAAAACATGTTTCCTAATCTAGATTGGTTCTCTGCGGTGGTTTATCACTTAATGGGCGTTCCTACGGCGATGTACACCCCATTGTTTGCCATCGCACGGATTGCGGGATGGTCAGCTCATGTGATTGAACAACGCCAAGATAATAAAATTATTCGTCCTTCAGCAAACTACACTGGCCCAGAAAATAAACTCTTTGTTCCCATTGAACAGCGCTAATTAAGGTAAAAATAATGACCACGCAAACTCAAATGACCCCACATGTTCAATTTGATAAAGTGATGACGGATATTGTCGATTATGTTATTGATTTTCCTATCACTTCAACGTTAGCTTACGATACCGCCTATTACTGTTTACTGGACACACTAGGCTGTGGAATGGAATCACTTGAATATCCGGCTTGCAAAAAGTTATTAGGCCCTATCGTCCCTGGTACACACGTCCCAAATGGCACAAAAATTCCCGGAACACAATTTCAATTAGACCCTGTTCAAGCTGCATTTAATATTGGAACCTTATGCCGCTGGTTAGACTTCAACGACACTTGGCTAGCCGCGGAATGGGGACATCCTTCCGATAACCTAGGTGGTATTTTAGCCACCGCGGATTGGCTTTCTCGTGAAAATCTCGCTAGAGGCAAAAAGCCGTTAGTGATCCGAGACGTCCTCACAGCCATGATCAAAGCTCATGAAATTCAAGGCTGTATCGCTCTCGAAAACGCGTTTAATAAAGTCGGTCTTGACCATGTCATTCTGGTCAAAGTGGCATCAACCGCCGTCGTGGCTCAAATGCTAGGACTCTCCCGTGAGCAAATTCTCAATGCTGTTTCCCTTGCATGGGTTGATGGTCATAGCTTACGTACCTATCGACACACTCCAAACACAGGCTCCCGCAAGTCATGGGCAGCAGGTGATGCCACCTCGCGCGCAGTTCGCTTGGCACTCATGGCGCAAAAAGGAGAAATGGGCTATCCAACTGCATTAACTGCCAAAACATGGGGCTTTTATGACTCTCTGTTCCGTGGTCAGCCGTTTAAATTCCAGCGACCTTATGGCTCTTATGTAATGGAAAATGTATTGTTCAAAATTTCTTTTCCGGCAGAATTTCACGCTCAAACCGCAGTTGAAGCCGCTTTACAATTGCATGAACAACTTAGTTCAATGGGAAAAACCGCTGACGATATCGAGTCTATATCAATTCGTACCCATGAAGCTTGTGTGCGCATTATTGATAAACAAGGACCATTACAGAACCCGGCAGACCGCGATCATTGCATTCAATATATGGTAGCAATTCCGCTTATTTTTGGTCACCTTACCGCATCTGACTATGAGGATAGTATCGCTCAAGATAGCCGAATTGATACGCTGCGTGCCAAAATGCATTGTCATGAAGACCCTGAGTTTACACAGGATTATCATGATCCTGACAAACGCTCTATCACCAACGGTCTGACTATCACATTAAAAGATGGGCAAACCTTGAGTGAAGTCGTTATCGAATACCCTGTTGGTCACAAACGCCGTCGTCCAGAAGGTATGCCTCTATTACTTAAAAAGTTCAGAACCAACTTAGCGCGTCAATTCCCAGAAGCTCAACAACTGAGAATTTTATCTGCATCATTGGACAAGCCATTGTTTGAGAATATGCCTGTTAATGAATTTCTCGATTTATGGGTGATTTAGTTTTGTTATTTTTTTGATTTACAGACAGTCAAAGGCTCCGCTCCATCGAATACCGTTGACTGTCTGCTCATCACAAATACCCCGGTTTATGGCATTTGTGGCACAAGTGTAGAAGTATCATCTTGTCCCGTGGCAATATTTTCCGCTGGTCCTAATGACGCCATCACTTCTTCCCTTAACTTTTCTACCTCTTCATCAATTTCTTGACGCATTTCTGGTGAACATTTTTCTAGTAACTCGCTTAACGTACCCATAATCCCTCCGGTTTCACTAAGTGAGATGCATATTCCGCATCTGCTGATTTAATCAACTTGATATAAAATTGACTCTCGTCACAACCCTTTTTATTACCTGCACATAACACAATTCCACAACTTCTTGGATCAAACGCAAAACAAACTCGAATGGGTACCCCCGAAACTTGGATCCTGAGTTCTTTCATATGAATAAATTTAGAAAGTTTTAATCTATCTGCATAAGGGCGCCCTAAATGAGGTCCATATTCAGAAAGAATCAAAAGCATCGAAAGTACTTTCTTTTTTACTTGATAGTTTTGAATCTCTAACCAATCGTCAAACAAAATCCTCGTTCTTATCGTCCATGTCAACAAATTAAACCTCCTTACTTTGAGAAAAAAATTCAACTCTCTGGTTATTAAGAAAAACTCATTTTCTAAAAAAACAGAAATCAAATAACCGATTAAATACGGGGTATTGCTGTTATAACGAAAAAATTAAGTAGATTAAATAAAAAAAGAAACTCGATAAAATGAATGGAATGCGCTTCGCAGAAATCGCGGCAAGAATAAAACAGGCGAAATAATATCAAAGTAAATTATTAAGTTTTATTTGCTTATTTTGATTATGATAGAAACAAAAAAGCCCCAGTTTACTCAACTAGGGCTTCAAAAATGTCAGTCTAGGAATTTACTTTAGCAATCTCGCTCTCACTGATTTGCCTTTGATTTTACCTTGCTGTAATTGCTTCCACGCTTTGTTCGCCACTGATTTTTTAATAGCGACATAGGCATGCATGGGGTGAATCGCAATTTTACCAATATCATCCCCTTCTAGACCAACCTCTCCAGTTAATGCGCCCAGAATATCCCCAGGACGTATTTTGGCTTTTTTACCGCCATCTAGGCATAAGGTTGCCCATTGGGCTTCTAATGGTGTAATGCGCAATCCTGTTGGCTCTGGCAGCCAATTCAGCTTCATGTTAAGCATCTCTTCGAGCACGTTTGCGCGTTGAGCTTCTTCAGGTGAGCATAGGCTTATTGCTAAGCCGCTTTGTCCTGCACGAGCTGTACGACCAATGCGATGAACATGCACTTCAGGATCCCAAGACAATTCAAAGTTAATCACCATTTCCAGTGCTTTAATGTCTAAACCTCGAGACGCCACATCCGTTGCGACCAAGACTCGGCTACTACCATTTGCAAATTGGACTAAGGTTTGGTCGCGATCGCGCTGTTCCATATCACCATGCAAGACTAGGACACTTTGACGGCTATCCATTAAAGCATCATAAACCGCCTGGCAATCCTTTTTCGTGTTACAGAACACGACACAAGAAGCTGGCTGTTCACGGCTTAACAGCTTTTGCAGTAAGTCAATTTTGTCATGTCGAGACACTTCATAAAACTGCTGCTCCACGTCAGGTAATTCGTTAACCGAATTAATTTCAATGGTTTGTGGATTATTTTGGATACGTCGGCTAATTGCTGCAATGCTATCCGGCCATGTTGCTGAGAATAAAAGTGTTTGTCTATCTTCTGGCGCGAAAGAGATTACTGCGTCAATATCATCCGCAAACCCCATATCTAACATTCGGTCGGCTTCATCAAGTACCAGTGTCTGTAAATGATCTAACCGCACCGTTTCTTTATGTAAGTGGTCAAGCAAACGCCCTGGTGTTGCCACCAAAATATGTGCTGCATGCACTAAAGAATCACGCTGAACACTAAAAGGTACACCGCCACATAAAGTTAAAATTTTGAGATTAGGAATATAACGCGCTAAACGGCGTAATTCATTCGCGACTTGATCCGCTAATTCTCTTGTTGGGCATAAAACGAGGGATTGGGTATTAAAGTTTTTTGCATCAATACGTTGTAATAGCCCTAGACCAAAAGCAGCTGTTTTTCCACTCCCCGTCTTAGCTTGAGCTCGCACATCTTTGCCAGCAAGGATAGCGGGTAATGCCGCTTCTTGAATTGGGGTCATGGTTAGAAAACCCAATTCATTGAGATTGGAGAGCTGCTCCGCAGGAAGCGCATTTAGTTCAGCAAATGAAGTCACAGTTAACATTCCGAATAAAATAAAAGAGATCATCACGAGGGATCATAGCCCCTCGTACATGATACTAAAAAATAAATTGATAGCGAGTTTGACTGGTATAAATATGATTAGCTTTGGCAATGATAGGGTTTGCGCCATCTGATTCAGCATGCCCTAAACCATCAAATGGGTATTGCGGAGCCAACACTATTCCAGAAAATGGCGTATAGGTTTTACTTTTACCTAAAACGGAGACTAAATGGTTCCCCGTATACAGATGGATTGCAGGTGATGTACTCATCATATTCATTTGTACATCACCATTGGGAGAACCCAGTGTCGCCACAATTTGTTGCCCGTCGACTACTGGCTCATCAAACACAAAAGTATGATCGTATCCACCTACCGCTTGTTGCTCTTCGTCTTGTAAAAAGTCACAACCAATGCGTTTCTTTTGCCTAAAGTCGAAATAAGTGTCAGTAACTTCACGCCACTCTCCCGTTGGAAGCCCTTCATTATCTTGTGGCAAGAAATACGCAGCCTGCATTTGGAGATCATGCTCAAATGCAGTACGATCTGATTGTTCACCCGCAAGATTAAAATAGGTGTAATTAGTCAGGTTAACCGGGCAATCTTGGTTACATTGATATCGGTAGTTAATGACTACTTGGTTATCATCAGTGAGCTCATAATGTACTTCAACTTTTAATTCCCCCGGAAAACCTTGGTCACCATCAGAAGATACAAGGGTAAAAATCGCTTGCTGTTGGTCAGGTTGAGCGATTGACCACACTCGATAACTAAAGTTATCACGCCCACCATGCAAACAATGTGCACCTTGATTATGTGCAAGTTGATACTTACGACCTTCAAGATCAAAAGTGGAATTTGCAATACGATTTGCGACTCGTCCTACCGTTGCGCCAAAATAGACTCGCTGCTCCATTTGAGCGGCCATATTAGGCGATCCTAAAATGATATCGCGTTTACCACTCGCCAACGGTAATATACAACTCACCCAGCTGGCGCCTAAACTACTCAAAATAATTTTCATTCCCTGTTTATTTGTGAGTGCTACGACCTTCGGTGTGCGCAGAGTGTGACGTTGTTGCTTGGTAAACTGCATTTTTCCCTAATATCCCTTATATTTCCACTTATCGTGTAACCAACATAATTTAACAATAATAAAACGAATTCTCGATGACGTAAAAAGAAAAAAGCTGAGCGCATAATACGTCAGCTTTTTCAAAAGTGCTTAATGATTAAATAAGAATTAATGCAAACAATCTTTATCATAAGGGTCTAAGTGGGTCATAACATCCAGTACTTGTGGGTTTTTCATTAATTGTTTCCTTACGTTTACCGCTATATCATGCCCTTCTAGAATTGTCATTTGACCATCTAACTCTAAATGAACATCCACAAGGAAAAAGTCGCCAGATTTGCGTGTCTTCAAATCGTGGAATCCTTTAACTCCCGGAATACCTCGAAGAACATCGCTCAATTGTTCAAGCGTTTCTTCATCAGCCCCTTTATCCATTAAGTCTTGCATAGATTGATAAGTGAATTTGAATCCCATTCGGAAGACAAATGTCCCCACAATTAAAGCAGCAATAGGGTCAAGAATGCGGATACCGCATAAACTACCAATAATCCCGATAGCGACGACTAATGAAGAGGCTGCATCAGAACGCGCATGCCAAGCATTCGCCACTAACATGCTAGAATTAACTTTATTTGCTACATGCAGCATGTAGCGGAATAAGCCTTCTTTCGCAACCAAAGCCGTTAATGCAGCAACTAATGCAATCGTATGAACTTCTGGGATTAAATCTGGGTTAATCATTTTTTCGACCGCAGACCACCCCATTCCCACACCCACGATCAACAAAATAATCCCTAAAATAAGGGATGCACCATTTTCATAACGGAAATGACCATATGGGTGATCAGCATCTGGCTTCTTATGGCTTTTTTTATTCGCAATAAGGACAACAAAGTCTGCAACTAAATCCGAAAGTGTATGAATACCATCAGCAATTAAGCCTGAAGAGTGGGAAAATATCCCAACAATAATTTGCCAAATAGACAATAGAGTATTCACCGCCACACTGATCAAAGTGCTTTTTTTTGCGGCTTTAAATTTCTCTTGTTGCAATTCGAATTCATTTTTCCCGGAAGCTGGGATTTCATGTTTATGCATAGTTTATTTTCTTAATGAAAAACAAAACAATTATCATTTAAATATAGTTTATTTTCAATGACTTAATCAAGCTCAATGATATTCTCATATTGTTTGTTAAATGTCTCATAATAAATTGTAAATAATTGATTATATTGATTGAGAATGGTTATTCTTTATTTTTCTATCCTTGATAAGATAAAAAGCCATAATCAGATAAAAGCTATAAAGGAAGATATTCATAACTAACCTATCCTCTATTATAGATAGAGTGTAGGTTCATCTTTATTAGATAGCCATGTTACTGTGAATTCAATATCACAAAATCATAAGTGTAATATGACTTATAAAATGATAGGTATATAATCAAATTAAAATAACAAATGAAGAGGTGGCTATGTATAAGAAAATATTGGTTCCTATTGATCTGTTAGAAGATGATTTAAATTCAAACATCATCAAACATGTGGAAGATTTGGCAACGTTGGGGAAGCCTGAGATTCACTTTTTCTCGGTGATCCCAAGTGTAGAACTATTTTTTGGTATTGAAGTCGCTATCTTACCTGAAAGCCATAAAAACTCGGCTGAGCGTGCAACACTCGCAATGCGGGCATTAGAAGAAGTGATCAAAGATACTAAAATTCCAAGTTCTCAAATTACATGTCAAGTGAGTATTGGTTCAGCAAAAGACGAAATTTTAGATTACTCAAAAACCATTAATGCCGACCTAATTGTCGTCGGTTCTCATCATCCAAGCACATCCACTTATTTATTAGGTTCGACTGCATCCGCCATTGTGCGTCATGCGCAAACATCAGTGTTTGTCGTTCGTTAATCTAAAGCTTACAAAATAAAAATGCCGCATCATAGAAAACTGACGCGGCATTTTAATGCATTATTTCTTAACAGAGTTCATTAATTTATCGTCTGTCGACCAAATGCGGTATTTCACTTCCATATCTTTTGGCGCATAAACAACAATTGGGAGTTTGCTGTTATAACGAACAAATGCTTCATCACCTAATTGAG
This sequence comes from Providencia sp. wls1916, assembly GCF_009706585.1. Lineage (NCBI taxonomy): Bacteria > Pseudomonadati > Pseudomonadota > Gammaproteobacteria > Enterobacterales > Morganellaceae > Providencia > Providencia sp. wls1916. The sequence continues at coordinate 159,433 of NZ_WLUL01000011.1, read as the reverse complement.
TGGTAATAAAGCGGTCTTTTGCAGGTTCGCTACAAGCCATCATTGTTGAGGCAGGTCCTTTGACTTCGTCTAATTTGTAGTAGTTATATCCCCAACCCTCTAAGGTTTTTTCTTCTAAGTCACCCATAAACCATTGGCGATTACAATCTGCTTTAATGGTTTTTCCGATAACCAGCTCAACCATGTAGTCATATTCATTTTGCTGAGTATCAAGCTGGATCACATGACGAGTCATACCAGATTCTGCTTTCGGGTAAGGCGCGATCTTTCCTAAATCTTCAGTCGCCATTGCACAAGAAGACACTGCTACCGCAGCCATTACAGACAAAATCGCTTTTTTCATCATAAAATTCCTATTGGTAAAAAAATAACAACATTAAAAACTAGGGTTTGATACATAGTAGGTCAATTCAACCACTTTAATCACTATAGATGATTCTTAATTACAAAAATATAGATAACTCATTAATCCTTTAGTGATAATACTTAATATTAGTATAAGGATCATAAAATTAATAAAAATTATGTAAATCCGCCCCATCAATATGTACATAAAACAATCAATGGTTATACTGAAAGTGAGGCTTAATTCATTATGAGGAGGTAGTATGTTATCTGCTGATCAAGATTTAGTTTCACAATTAATCTCCACACACCCCCGCTTTCAATCTCTCTATGAGAAGCATCACCAATTAGATAAAGAAATTAGCAAGCTTGAAGGACCTTCAGGTGCCGGCTATAACGAACAGGTTGCCAAACTTAAAAAAGAAAAATTGCATCTAAAAGATGAAATGCAGAGAATAATGCAAACCAGTCGATAAGGTGCCTTTAAACTGCAGCTAATCTTACTTTATCAAATACATTGGGGTCTTAGCTTCAATGCATTAGGCTCCAATAAGTTAGCTACAACACAATTGGCGATAATACAGTGTTAATGGCATAAGAAATTTCTCTTATGCCATTTTTGCTATTAATGGGGGGAAAATGCTTTTATATTGATTTAAGCGCCTATAAATAGTTGCTATAAAGATATATATTAAATATATCTTTATTTGAGGAGAAGCGATGATGGTGGGTAAAAGAATATCGAGGGAAATCGTAACGATAGAAAAAATGATAAAAATCTATGAAAAGGCACATCCTGCTCCTGAAGACAACCCAGAACATTACCAAATACTTTTTTCCTATGCCGTAAAACGCCTAAATAAATGCCGTTATGGTGAAGAAAAACCAGCCTGTAAACAATGCCCTATACATTGCTACCAACCAAAGCAACGTGAACAAATGAAAATCATTATGCGTTGGGCCGGCCCTAAAATGCTATATCACCATCCTATTTTAGCAATTCGTCATCTCATTGATGATAAAAAACCTGTCCCGGAGCTACCTAGTCGGGAACGTACTACATCCAACCTGAAAAAATGATCTTATCAACAGAATATTTCACCACACCAATTCGGAATTACATCACTGAGAAAAACAAATTTATCGGTGTAAATGTTAAATATATTTAACGACAACTTGTTCGTTAGCCTCGTGTGTTTTTTTTCACTATCTTATTGGTTTTTTATCAGTTTTTAAACTCACTCACGTTATCTTCTCAATTTTCATCGAATCTCGATAAAATGACTTTAGCTCTCTATCATGTTTCTATTTCCAGAAATGACGTTCATATAAAAATTAGTAACAGAACATAATTAATAATCAAAACCCATGCTTATGAAAAATACAAAAATGATAACACTGCTCAATTAATACTAAAAATGAGATATACATCTCAATATTTAGCTTAAAACGCATGTTTTGATAAAAAACAAAAATCAATATGATTCAATAATTTTATCAATAATGTCATTAACAATTTTATACATTAGATAAATTTATTATTGATACTTTTAACGAATATACCCTAAATAATTTGCATCACTATTATTTATGATAAGACACAAATAATGACTACTTACCTTTAAAAGATAAAAAAACAATGAAAAAGCGTAAAAAAATACAAAATATTAAAATCTAAAAAATATCGAAAAACTGGAATTTAAAACCACAGTTACCGGTAACTTGTAGAATAAGTGAATAGAACACCAAATAGGTTGCTCGGAAAAACCGATTAGTTTTCCTATAAGCATCGTAAAAACCATATTTCGAAACATTTATTAATACTTTAATTTACGATATGACATATAAAAAAACAGCTCATATAATTTCAATCATCAAGGTTATAGTGATTTTTTATATCAATAGAATTTAAAAACTTGATATTTGATTTCGACTATTACTTAAAGAGCTAATTTTAATAAAGGTGCTACTATGAACAGTCAATTAAGTCATCAGGTGATAAAAAAAGTACGCATAGATAAAAGTAACCCACATGCGATACTCGATTTAACCTCTAAGGGTCTTATCATAATAGAAAAAGGGTCAATATTGCTGGAAACTCCAGCCGCAAATGAGAGCCTACATGAAGGTGATATTCTCTACCATAAACAGGGGTCATATTCGTTTAAAACAGAGAACAATACACTAGATGGTGAATTCTTATGGATCTCATTGGATGATAAGTTTTTACGTGAGTATTTATCTCATTACGGATCACAATTAAGTGAGATTGAGCGAGCTGACAATGTCGCTAATGACATCATCAAGTTTACAACAAACCCATTGATTAATGAGTTAAAAAATAGCTTAGAATCATTTATTCAAACTCAATATCCTGAAATGATCCTTAAATTAAGGATTAATGAGCTACTCTTGTTATTATCTTATAGTGAGCAAGGTGCAACTCTGTTGTCCAATTTACGACAACTCAGTAATCGTCAAGCTGAGCGTTTGCAGACATTCATGGAAAATAATTATTTAAAAGAGTGGAAGTTAAATGAGTTTGCCAGAACGTTTGGCATGGGCTTAACAACATTCAAAGAGCTATTTCATACTGTTTATGCAACATCACCTCGTTCTTGGATCAGTGAGAAGCGCATCATGTATGCACACCAATTATTGATAAATACGTCGATGAGTATTGTAGAAGTTTCTATGGAAGCCGGCTTTTCAAGTCAGTCTTACTTTACTCAAAGCTATCATAAGCGCTTTGGTTATACCCCCAGTAGGTCGCGTAAAGCCGCCTAGTACCTTCCTCACGTTATATGCCCTGTCAGTATAGGATTAATGTCTTAGCTACACTGACAGAAAGGCAACCCCGCAATAAATCATATCGTTGAAAATAAAAAAAGAGCCTACTATTTAAGTAAGCCCCTTCTTTTTATTTAGAACCTTATTAATCAGTTCGCTTGAATCACTTTCAAATCAATAATTGACATTGAGTTTGGCGGCACTTCACCAGGAATACCTTCTGGGCCATAACCACCTTCAGGCTCAATATAAATTTTGACCATTCCGCCAACACCCACTTTCTCTACGAACGAGTTCATGGGTGGTGGAAGTTGATCATAAGGTAACACCATTGGATTTTTTTCTGTATGCATAACGGTCACCTTGCCATCGGTAAGTTGTTCTCGCATGATCAATGTGATTTTTTTGTCTTTCACATTTGTAATTGGTGTACCTTTTTGTAAAACCTTATAATAAGTATAATTATCTAACTTACTGTATTTCTGCTGTTTTATACCCTGCAGGATCTTCTGATTCCGCTTTTCATTCTCTTTGGCAATAGTCGTATTATCCGCAGATGGGATTTGGATAATGGTCGGCGCTTTACCTGTAGGTGACTTTTTGCTCGTTCTTAATGCATCATTCTCTTCACGTAACTGAGTCACGCGCTGATTAAGATCCCTAATTTGCGCTTTCAGTCCCTCATCTGTTGAAAATGATTTCAAGGATGCCAACTCATCTTTTGCTTTCTTCAAACTATCTTGAACACTAGCAAGCTCCAGCTTAGATTTGTTATCCGCCGCTGTTTTTTCATCGAGCTGCTTCTTGAGTTGAAGCAATTCCTGATCTTTTTTCGAGAGATTCTCGGCATTAAATTTTTCAGCATCTAACTTTAACGCATTCAATTGTTTGTTCGCATCTAGCAGCTTTTGCTCGATGTCTGCTTGCTGTTTGTTGCGATTGGCAATGTCACCTTCAAGCTTAGCAATCAATGCTTCTTTTTCTTTGGCTTGTGACATCAATTGAGTATTTTGAGACTCTAGCTGCTGTTTATCAGACAGTTGCGCTTTTAACGAATCTTGAATGCCTTTATTCTCTTGATCTAACTTTGTTAAAGCTTCTTCTCGGCCTTTGAGTAAGCTAATTTGCTTATTCAATTCCGCAGTTAATTCTTTGACTTGTAGGTCAGTATCTTTGCCTGCAAGTTCAGTCTGTTTTTCTAATTCAGCACGCAGTTTTTGCACTTCAGTATTTGCTTGTGCTAACTGTTTTTTCGCATCCGCATAGCTTTGCTCATTCGATGTTAGCTGCGCTTGTAACTGTGCGTACTGATTTTGGCTATCCGCCAGTTGCTTAGCTATTTTTTCATGGGCATTTTGCTGAGTAACCTGTTGTTTCTTCGCTTCTGCTAACTCAACATCCAGTGCATTTTTTTGCACTAACTTAGCGGTTTGCTCAACTAATGTTGCTTGAATTTTATCGTTCTGCTGTGATTTTTCAGCGAGTTGAGTCAAAAGCTTCTGGTTTTGCTCAGATAAAGCTTTAACTTGTTTGTCGCTAGCTTGAGCCATCAACGCGGCTTTATTTTCCAGCTCTTGCTTCACGTTTTGCAAGTCTGTACTAGCCTTAGCTAGCAGCTGCTTAGATGTAGCTAATTCAGCTTCTACCACAGATTTTTGTTTTACTTTATCTGCCAGTTGCTGATTTTGTTGTTCAAGCTGCTTAACCGCGTCTTGCTGTTGTTTCAGTGCTAATTGGACATCATTTTTTTGCGCTTGAGCCTGCTTTAGCTCATCTTCACGCTGTTTCAGTAAGGCTTGTTGCTGTACTAAGTTGGCACTTACAGACTTCAGCTGTTCATCAGTATTACCAGATGACTGCAATTGCTGCTTCGCGTCAGATTGCAATTTGGTAATCTCGGAGGTTAATTGCTCGATGTGCTGATGAGCATCCGTGACTTGTTTGTCTTTGTCAGCCAACTGCTGCTTCATTTGCGCGGTCAGTTGCTGATTCTGTTGTTCAAGCAGCTTAACCGCATCTTGCTGTTGCTTGAGTGCTAATTGGACATCATTTTTTTGCGCTTGAGCCTGCTTTAGCTCATCTTCACGCTGTTTCAGTAAGGCTTCTTGCTGTACTAAGTTGGTACTCACAGACTTCAGCTGTTCATCCGTATTGCCGGATGACTGCAATTGCTGCTTCGCGTCAGATTGTAGTTTGGCAATCTCGGAGGTTAATTGCTCGATGCGCTGATGAGCATCCGTGACTTGCTTGTCTTTGTCGGCAAGTTGTTTTTTCGCATTTGTCGCTTCAATCACACCATCACTCAGCTGTTTTTCCAACTGTTTGATAGTGTCTAATGACTGGCTATTTTGTTTGGTAAGGTTATCCAGATTAGCTTGTTTTTCAGCAATCACTTTCTGCGATTTAGCTAATTCACTATTCAGCCCATCGATAACAGCTTTATTATCAACAGATTTTACAACACTTTGTAATTGCTCAATTTGCAACTTACTTGCTGCAATGTCGCCACTGAGTTTAGCTATCGTCGTTTGCTTTTCAGTAATGATGCGATTTAATTCAGCAATGTCTTTATTGTAGTTAGTCAGTTTAGTGACTAACTGACCATCAGTTAGCAGCTTATTGTACGAAATCAGCTCACCAACACCTTGAGCAACGCCAAAGCGATACAGATTTTTTAATTGCTGTTGCTCAATGAGCTTTGCCAACTGAGCCAGATTGACTGAGTTTTCAGTCCCTGCTTTCTTCGTGAAATTCGAAGAATATAAGCCAAGAGGATCAATAATGACTTGGTATTTGGCAAAATCCTTCGCCAAATACTTAGGATTCCATTGATTACCTTGTAGCAAATAGGAAGATGCAGGCTGGTAAGATTGAGACTCAGAAGGCAACAAACAGACGTCGATAGCAGGTTTGATATCTGTGTCTGCTACTTGAGCTGGTTCTGCTACTTGAACAGGTGTTTTAGGCTCAATAGGTGTTGATGCCGATGCTTTTGTATTTTGAGATTCAGATGACGTCACCGCATTCGATGATCGCTGAGCCACCTTTTTCTCTTTAGTATTCTTTACTTTACCCGCCGTAACTTGACGGTTTTCTTTCGGCACAGGAACTGGCGAAAGAGAGGATAAGACATCATAACCTTGGGCTTGTGATTTAACACTCAGTGGTACTTCGACAGGTCGAGGCTTTGGTTTTTGACCTTCATTTTCAGATTGAAGGTAAGTATCAAAGTCATCGATGACATTGTTAAAACGCTCCGCGTAGGAAGCTGTTGAAAAACATGTCGAAAAAAGTGCCAGAGAGACACAAAGCCTTAGGTTAAGTCTCATAATCCATTAATTTTCTGCAAAGTTGATTCCGTTGATAGCACTGCGTTGTAACGCACCTTAGCACAAAGAACTTTTGTTTTAGATTCAATAGCCATTTGCAATAGCTCAATGGTATCTGGGCTAGCAGTTGCTTCGATTTGTTTGTATAGCTGATTAATTTCACTCACTTCTTTAAATGAGCCTACCAGACGGTTGTAACTTTCTGGTGATAGCGTTTTCAATGAACTGAGTTCTTTAATACAAGTATTTAGTGGCGCAACACCCTGCTGCTCAACAGCACTTGGTGAACGATCTAAAGCATTATTTAAAACGTTCTGAGATTCAGGGTAAGAATCATCAGCCTTACTATTTTGCTGTGAATTATTCGTTGCTGCTGTGGTGGTTTGAGAATCAGCTAATGCCGTCTTTTGCGCATTTGGACCAGTGACACAGCCAGAAAGTAAAGCCGTGCTTACCGCAAGCAAAGACGCGACATAAAATTTATTTTTTAAAAACATATATTTACCTTACCAGTACTTTTCTTCGCTATTATTATGATGTCCTAGAAACCTAGTGTAAGCTAAAAACTCGCTATTTTCTATATAGCCGAATAGAGAAATAGAGACTTCTCATAAATCTTATGCATTTTTATTTTGTGCCAATTTAGTTTTACAACCACGGAATTGTTATTTTAGTACATTAATACTCATATCTCTCTAAATAAGATATCGCATACCTGTGTATATTGATTATTCTTGCACATTAATTAACATCAAAAACACATTTTATTAGTAATAAATCAAAACAAGCGTTGCTCGCTCATCCTATCCCTCAAGTTTTTATCAACTTAATCTAATTAATTAAATTAAAATCATGATATTACAAGCAGGTACATTTACTCAGTCAAAAATTGAAAATACTCATATTTTGAAATGTCGCAATGAAATGATAAAGATCACTTCGATAACAAAGCTAGGTATTGAGTAAAATAAAATCCTACACTTATTAAATCAGCCAATGAATAGCAGTTATCTTAAAAAGATATTGAGCTTAAATTAACGCATAACGTGATGTAACGCAGATTTTTATTTTAATACTAGAAAGGTACAACAAATTAATTGTGGGTTTGAATGAGAGAATTAAATAAAAATGCCATGATTAATTGAGAAGATTCATGCCCAGTTATTAACTGGGCATGAAAAACAAAACTTAAGCTTTGCTAGGACGTAATGCAGGGAATAGGATTACATCACGAATAGTATGGCTATTAGTAAATAGCATGACCATACGGTCAATACCAATACCTAAACCTGCTGTTGGTGGTAACCCGTGCTCTAATGCGGTCACGTAATCTTCGTCGTAGAACATCGCTTCATCATCACCTTCGTCTTTCTGACGAACTTGCTCAGCAAAACGTTCTGCTTGGTCTTCTGCGTCATTTAACTCAGAGAAACCGTTACCAATTTCACGACCACCAATGAAGAATTCGAAGCGATCAGTAATGAATGGGTTATCATCATTACGGCGCGCTAATGGAGAAACTTCAGCCGGATATTCTGTAATAAAGGTTGGTTGAATTAAGTGGCTTTCAGCAACTTCTTCAAAGATTTCGCACTGAACACGACCTAAACCCCAGCTCTTCTCAATCTTGATTCCGATAGACTGCGCGATCGCAACCGCTTTATCCATATCATCCAGGTCAGCAACGTTAGTTTCTGGACGGTATTTGCAGATAGCTTCTTTCATCGTCATTTTGGTAAATGGTTTACCAAAATCGAACTCTTGTTCACCATATTTAACAACGGTATTGCCTAATACTTTCTGCGTTAAAATACGGAATAAGTCTTCAGTCAGCACAATCAGGTCACGGTAATCGGCATACGCCATATACAGTTCCATCATCGTGAATTCTGGGTTATGACGAGGAGATAAACCTTCGTTACGGAAGTTACGGTTGATTTCGAATACGCGTTCAAAACCACCGACAACTAAACGCTTCAGATACAGTTCCGGCGCAATACGCAGATACATATCAATATCTAATGCATTATGGTGAGTCACAAATGGACGTGCAGAAGCACCACCTGGAATAACTTGCATCATCGGAGTTTCTACTTCCATAAATCCATGTTCGACCATGAAGTTACGAACTTCCGCTAAGATCTTAGAACGGATGATGAAAGTGTTACGAGATTCATCGTTAGCAATCAGGTCAAGGTAACGTTGACGGTAACGTGTCTCTTGGTCTGATAAACCGTGGAATTTATCTGGTAATGGACGCAGAGCTTTAGTCAGCAAACGAACTTCATGACAGTGAACGGTCAATTCGCCAGTTTTAGTTTTAAATAAACGACCTTTAGCACCTAAAATGTCACCTAAGTCCCATTTTTTGAACTGTTCGTTGTAGATACCTTCTGGCAGATCATCGCGTGAAACGTAGATCTGAATACGGCCACCAACATCTTGTAATGTTGCAAATGACGCTTTACCCATGATACGACGAGTCATCATACGACCCGCAATAGTCACTTCAATGTTCAGGTCTTCCAGCTCTTCTGCAGATTTTTCACCAAATTCAGCGTGAAGCTTATCAGAGACATTTTCACGACGAAAATCATTTGGGAATGGAATACCCTGTTCGCGTAGCGCAACCAGTTTTTCTTTACGGGCTTTGAGTTCGTTATTTAAATCGGGAGCTTGTTCTGCACCCTGTTGCTCTTGAGACATTTTTTCCTCACAGGCCAGCTTTTAAACTAGCTTCAATGAATTTATCCAAATCACCATCCAGCACGGCTTGCGTGTTACGCGTTTCCACACCAGTACGTAAGTCTTTAATGCGTGCATCATCAAGGACGTAAGAACGAATTTGGCTTCCCCAGCCAATGTCCGATTTATTCTCTTCCATCGCTTGCTTATCTGCGTTCTTCTTCTGCATTTCCAGTTCGTATAATTTCGCTTTTAACTGGCGCATGGCTTGATCTTTGTTTTTATGCTGTGAACGGTCGTTCTGGCACTGAGTCACAATGTTGGTCGGTATATGGGTGATACGCACCGCAGACTCAGTTTTGTTAACGTGCTGACCACCGGCACCCGAGGCTCGGTATACGTCGATACGTAAATCAGCAGGGTTAATTTCGATATCAATATCATCATCAACTTCAGGATAGATAAACGCTGAACTAAATGAAGTATGACGACGACCGCCGGAGTCAAATGGGCTTTTGCGCACTAAACGGTGAACACCCGTTTCTGTTCTTAACCAGCCATAGGCATAATCACCGATGATTTTAATTGTTGCAGATTTTAAACCCGCCACATCACCATCTGACTCTTCGATAATTTCTGTTTTGAAGCCTTTTGACTCAGCCCAACGCAGATACATACGCATGAGCATACTTGCCCAATCTTGCGCTTCTGTACCGCCAGAACCTGCTTGTAAGTCGATATAGCAGTCAGCGCTGTCATATTCACCGGAGAACATTCGGCGGAATTCAAGTTGCTCTAACTTGCCTTGCAGTGCTTCTAACTCAGCGCCCGCTTCGTTGAACGTTTCTTCATCATCAGCTTCTACCGCCAATTCCAATAAACCTTCTACGTCTTCAATACCTTGGGTCAGTTGGTCAATTGTCTCAACAATCGCCTCAAGGGAAGAGCGTTCTTTGCCAAGTGCTTGAGCGCGTTCTGGTTCATTCCAAACATCCGGCTGCTCAAGTTCTGCATTCACTTCTTCTAAGCGTTCTTTCTTGGCATCATAGTCAAAGATACCCCCTCAGAACCGTTGTCCGTTCAGACAGGTCCTGAATTTTGCTTTTTACTGGGTTTATTTCAAACGTCATTTTCACTATCTTATAGTTGATCAATAAAGATAAATATTTTCATTCACGAACCGTTTAGTATAACGGAATTCCTGTCAGGTTTATAGGGCATCAATCCTCTATTTCTGAACGAACTTTTACCGTGGTTTTAATCGGGCCAAATGTGTTCAATCATCAATTGCACATTTTTATTTCCGCGAAACTCGTTCACATCTAACTTAAACGCGATTTTCGCTTTTTTGACGCTATTATCTGGCCATCTACGGACATCAATATTGAACATAATGCCATCCAACATCGGCCCTCCATTCACGGGTTCTAACATCAATTTTAAATGTTTCTCGCCCACCAACTTTTGTTGCAATAACTGGAAATGCCCATCAAATACAGGTTCAGGAAAAGACTGCCCCCACGGACCGCTTTCGCGAAGTAATTCCGCCGTCTCTAATGACAGTTGATTACGCAATAATTCGCCGTCACTCCAAATAACGCCCGATAATTGCTCAGGTTGAATAAGTTCTCCCATCAGCATTTCGAAATGGTATTTGAATGCGTCAAATTTGCTCTCTTCAAGCGACAGACCCGCAGCCATGGCGTGTCCACCAAACTTTTGCATTAACCCCGGTTGCAGCGTATTTAATCGCTCTAATGCATCGCGCATATGAACGCCCTGCACTGAACGACCAGAGCCTTTTAATAACCCATCTCCGGCAGGCGCGAACGCAATAACGGGGCGATGGAATTGCTCTTTAATTCGTGAAGCTAAAATCCCAACCACCCCTTGATGCCATTCGGGATGATATAGCGCTAAACCGTTCGGTAACTGATTTTCGCTGTATTCGATTTTGTTAAATAGCACCAATGCTTCTTGCTGCATACCCGCTTCAATTTCACGGCGGGTCTGATTTAAACCATCTAACTCATTGGCTAGCTGGCGTGCATGTGCCATATCATCCGTCAACAGTAATTCAATACTGACAGACATATCATCCAGCCGACCAGCCGCATTAAGTCTTGGTCCCAGCGCAAAGCCAAAATCATTCGCGACCAGACGAGAGGCATCTCGCTTAGATACCTCAATTAACGCTTTGATCCCAGCACAGCAGCGCCCTGCTCTCACTCGATTCAACCCTTGATGCACCAGAATGCGGTTGTTCGTATCCAATGGCACCACGTCTGCTACGGTACCCAGCGCGACTAAATCAAGGTATTCCGCTAAATTAGGCTCGCTGATCCCTTGCTTTTCAAACCACTGCTGTTGACGTAAATGGGCTCTTAACGCTGACATTAAATAAAACGTTACCCCAACACCAGCCAGTGATTTCGATGCAAATTGGCAATCATTAAGATTCGGATTGATGATAGCATCCGCCGTCGGTAGCGTTTCTCCCGGTAAATGGTGGTCGGTAATAATTACCTTCATCCCATACTCGTGAGCAGTCACCACGCCATCATGAGAAGAGATACCGTTATCTACCGTAATAATCAGATCCGTTCCCTGCTTATAGGCTTCGTCCACCACCAATGGCGTTAAACCGTAGCCATTTTCAAAACGGTTTGGAACGATATAGTTTAAATTCCTATACCCCATCGCTTTAAGCGCACGGATAGCTAATGCTGTACTCGTTGCACCATCAGCATCAAAATCCCCAACAATAGTGATTTTTTGGTGCTCCACCAGCGCCAAATAGAGCAGCGTTAGTGCATTTTCAACCCCTGATAGCGAACGGTAATCAAGCAAATTAGACGCTTTACGCTCCAATTGAGCGAGAGAAGTTATCCCTCTAGAGGCATAAATGCGCTGCAAAAGTTCAGGAACATTAGGTAATGCCGCGGCATTACCTGTTAATTCTCGTTGACGTAAAAAAGTTTCGACATTCACAATGATGATTATTTCTGTTCAAGTATTTGGAGTAATTCGTCAGGTTTTAAAAAGCCAGGGAGTACTTGTCCGCTTGGTAAAATAATGGCAGGCGTTCCTGTAACTTTAAATAATTGACCTAATTTCAAATGATTGCCTAAATCGATTTTACAGTCATCAATCATGGCAACTTCGTCACCTTTGAACGCTTTAGTCAACGCATCTTTTGGTAATGCATTACACCAGATTGATGCCATCTGTTTTGCTGTGTCGCTCTTCATCCCTTGACGCGGGAAGGCTAAGTAGCGCACAGTCACCCCTTTGCTGTTTAACTCACCCACTGTTTCGTGTAATTTCTTACAGTAACCACAGCTAATATCAGTAAAGACCGTTATCGCATATTTTTCATTGGGTGCTTTAAAGATGATCATCTCGTTTTTCAACGCTTCCATCTTCTTCAACAAAGGCTGGTTACTGATGTTCACCGGAACTTTTCCGCTGAGATCATAAATTGGGCCTTGTAACAGGTATTTACCATCGTCCGTCACATAAATTACGCCATTATCCGTTTCCACCGTATTTAATCCCACAATTGGGGAAGGCTTAATGGATTCCACTTGCATATTATAATGTGCCAGTTTTTCGATAATCAGTTTTTCTTCCGTTGCGCCATAAACCGATGCCGTTAATGACGCGATACAGGCGGCTAAAACAAGTAGTTTGCGTTTCATATTTATCCTTTCACCCATCACCCTCTCGGATGATGCTGCTCATGTAAAGCACGTAGCCGCTCAGTAGCGACATGTGTGTAAATTTGGGTTGTGGATAGGTCGCTATGACCTAACAACATTTGTACAACGCGTAAGTCCGCGCCGTGATTCAATAAATGGGTTGCAAATGCATGCCTTAATACGTGAGGAGATAACGCATCCCCATCAATATTAGCAAGTACGGCATAATATTTTATTCGGTGCCAAAATGTCTGGCGGGTCATCTTTGTACCACGTTTGCTTGGAAATAAAACATCGCTAGTTTTCCCATTCAGTAAATCTGGGCGCCCTTGCGCTATATATTTTTCCAGCCAGTAAATCGCCTCTTCTCCCAGAGGGATCAAACGCTCTTTATCACCTTTACCAACGACCCGAACGACGCCTTGACGCAAGCTGATATCCGAAAATGTCAGCCCTGTCAGCTCAGAAACCCGTAAGCCACAAGCATACAATACTTCCAACATGGCTTTGTCCCGTAACTCGAGCGAGTCTTCAGTCGCAGGTGCATTAAGCAAATCTTCAACTTGTTTTTCACTGAGATCTTTGGGTAATCGCTGCGGAATTTTTGGTGCTGCGATTACCGCGGAAGGATCATCCGCTCTTATCTTTTCGCGATAAAAATATTGAAATAACCGGCGAATCGAACTCAATAAACGCGCAGAACTTGCAGCTTTGTATCCGCCATCAATACGTTCTGCGAGAAAAGATTGTAAATCAATCGACTGAACACTTTCCAAATGCAATTGCTGTGCATCCAGCCATCTATCTAACGATTGGAGGTCATTACGATAAGATGCCAAAGTGTTTTCAGCAAGATCTTGCTCCAACCAAATTGTATCAAGAAACTGTTCAATTAACGGATTCAGTTGTTTACTTTCCACGCCAGATCCTATGCCTCTTTATTATTACAGTGCAATCTATTATGCCTGATTGTAGCACCATCTGTTACAATACGTCCCTCGTGATAAAAACCAGCGCTGGATATAGTAATAATATATATGAAAATAGGTCTTTTTTACGGTTCAAGTACCTGCTACACCGAAATGGTCGCAGAAAAAATACGTGACATTCTTGGTGATGATTTCATTACCCTCCATAACGTCAAAGATACACCGCCAGAATTAATGGAACAGTACGATGCTCTTATTTTGGGTATCCCTACGTGGGATTTCGGTGAAATTCAGGAAGATTGGCTAGAAATTTGGGAAGCGCTTCCCAAACTTAACCTTGCGGATAAAATGGTCGCAATGTATGGCATGGGTGACCAAGTTGACTATAGCGAATGGTTTTTAGATGCACTTGGCATGCTCTATCACCAGCTTAAACCGACTGGCGCACAGTTTATTGGCTTTTGGCCGACTGAAGGTTATGAATTTGAAAGCCCGAAACCGCTCACGGAAGATGGTGAGATGTTTGTGGGTCTTGCATTAGATGATGTGAACCAGTTTGAACAAACCGATGAGCGAGTCGCACAATGGTGTGAGCAGATCCTACAAGAAATTGAAGCTGCTCTTTAACACGCCAAAAAACAACTAACTGCAATATCAAATATCAGGGTATTGCAGTAGTAATTGATTGAGATTGCGCCAATTCTCTTCGGAAACAGAATCCTTTACAATCCACAAGCGAAGCTTCTGAGGCTTACCTTGCAATGCATTAAGCGTTAATAAAATACCAAAGCGGCTACACCATGGCGCTTTGATAATTTCCCACTCATTCTTTTTCCATTGAAGCTTATTCCCATTCACCAATACAGCCACACCTTTGACTTTAGCGATATTTTTTTGGCTTTTTGCCCAACTAGCTACCAACACCACTAATAATGGTAGCCAAATCATTGAATTACCAGGAGCCCATGGCGCAACAAGCAAAATAATGCCCGTTACCCCATGAAGACAGGTGGAAAAAAGCTGAGTTTTCCATGAAATGGAAAGATTAGATTTCCACAGGACCACGATTTTTATTTCTTTCTTGAATGAGTTTAATCATAGAGAACAGTTCTTCGTCCTCCGGACGCCCGTGATTCATCAACCAATTGAACAAATCTGGGTCTGGACATTCGAGCAGGCGCACAAAAATACGCTTATCGTGGTCTGTTAGCTCGTCATATTCATATTCAAAAAATGGCATGATAGAAATATCAAGCTCACGCATGCCTCTCCTGCACGCCCAATGAATTCGCGCCTTGTTATTGATATCGATTTGACTTTGCCCGCTAGGCATTCCATTATCCATTTCACTACGACCTTTTGTTGCAGTTGACTGATAAGATTGATTATTTTAAATACTCTATCAGATAATCTGTCAATAAAACATGTCACACTCTACATAGTTCACATTTTAGGTTGTAAAATACCGTTTTTCTACAAACTATTTACCCTCTTATGCTGAATAATAGGTTAATGGCACTTTAGTTCGGTTTGAGGCTTGCAATGTGACCTAGCTATTTTACCATTAAGCACCATTATCAAATAAAGAACAACAGGTGAAATCATGACTTCCCATGTAGACAACGCACAACAGTTTCCCCTCGATTCTCAGTCTTTACCCCTTGTTTTGATTTCACTGGAAAACTGGGAACTTATCCACCTACACGGCGCTGATGCAGAAAAATATCTGCAAGGACAAGTCACCGCCGATATCAGCACACTTGAGCATGCACATACACTAACCGCTCATTGCGATCCAAAAGGAAAAATGTGGAGTGACCTACGTTTATTCCATCACTTAGCCGGTTATTCTTATATTGAAAGACGCAGTGTTGCTGATGCCCAACTCGCAGAGTTAAAAAAATACGCTGTTTTCTCTAAAGTCACTTTTGAAAAGAAACCAGAACTGAAATTACTGGGTGTGGCAGGCCAAGGCGCACGAGAAGCGCTTTCATCCGTGTTCGCCACACTACCCGATACCCAAAACCAAGTCATCGCAGAAGGCAACAGTACCCTTCTACATTTTGACCTTCCCGCAGAGCGATTTTTAATTATTACAGACGAAACGACTGCTCAAAACATCACCGAGACCTTAAATGCGACATTGGTTTCTGACCAACAATGGTTAGCATTAGAAATTGCGGCGGGCTTTGCCGTTATCGACCAAGAAAATAGTGCCCAACATCTGCCTCAAGCTGCAAATTTACAAGCCATCCCTCACGGAATTAGCTTTAAAAAAGGCTGCTATACCGGCCAAGAAATGGTTGCACGCGCCAAGTTCCGTGGTGCCAATAAACGCGCGATGTACTGGCTAACGGGCACTGGCTCCTCACTTCCAACTATTGGTGATGGTGTTGAGTGGCAACTCGGTGAAAACTGGCGCCGTACCGGAACAGTACTCGCCGCCGTGCGTTTAGGGAATGGAGAACTTAGCATCCAAATCATCATGAACAACGATATGGAAGCTGATAGCATGTTTCGCGTTATGGGTGACGAGCAAAGTCGCCTGACCATTGCACCACTGCCTTATTCATTAGAAGAAGATAAATAATTGGGGTTTTTATGTCATCTGCAATAAGTAATAAGCCACTCGACGTTTTGAATTTTGGGGCTTTTACTGAAGTCGTACAATTTTTGATGGAGCTCGATAAACTGAAAAGCGTTTATCGCAAGAATAAATTATTAAACCGCGAAAGACACGAAAACACAGCCGAACATAGCTGGCAGTTTGCTGTTGCTGCTATGGCTTTTGCCCCTTATGTGCCGGGCGTTAATCTTGAACGCGCCATTAAACTTGCGCTCGTTCATGATATCGTCGAAATTGATGCAGGTGACGTTTTGGTGTTTGATAATGCCGCTCGTGAAGCCATTCATGATGACGAAGTCAAAGCAGCTAACCGCCTGTTTAATCTACTGCCAAGCCCGCAAAATGCTGAATTCTTAGCATTATGGAATGAGTATGATGCCGTCGAGACATTGGAATCGAAATATGCCAATGCCATTGATAGAGCCATGCCGATGTTATTGAACTTGCATAATCAGGGTCAAAGCTGGGTTGAAAACCATATTCGTCATGAGCAGGTCGTTAGTAAATGTGACTATATTCAGGAGATCCTCCCTGAATTTTGGTTGCAGCTTAAACAGCAATTAGAGCAAGCCCACCAAAAAGGCTGGCTGCTGTAATTAAAAAAATAAAACAAAAAACGCCAGATAAATATCTGGCGTTTTCATATTAAAAAGCTAAAAAATTAATTACATATACTCATCAATAGGCACACAAGAGCAATGTAAATGGCGGTCGCCATAAACATCATCAAGGCGTTTTACCGCTGGCCAGTACTTGTTCACTCGTGTTGCGTGAGATGGGAATACCGCCAATTCACGGCTATAGCTATGACCCCACTCTTCTGCCAACTCAGTTTGAACGTGTGGCGCATTGACTAACGGGTTATCTTCCAGCGTCCATTTACCTTGAACCACTTGATCAATCTCATCGCGGATAGCCAGCATTGCATCGATAAAGCGATCGATTTCCACAATACTTTCTGACTCAGTAGGTTCGATCATCAACGTACCTGCAACTGGGAATGACATGGTTGGCGCATGGAAACCATAGTCAATCAAGCGCTTAGCAATATCCAGCTCACTGATGCCTGTATCTTTCTTGATTGGACGTAGATCCACGATACATTCATGAGCCACATAACCTTCTTGTCCGGTATAGAGGATCTCATAGCGACTCGCTAAACGCTTCGCAATATAGTTAGCGTTCAAGATTGCCACTTGGCTGGCTTTTCTCAGCCCATGAGAGCCCATCATTCGGATATACATCCAGCTAATTGGCAGAATAGAAGCGCTACCAAATGGCGCAGCAGAAACCGCACCTTGTTCGGTTAGCATTTCTTGAGTGACGACAGAGTGCCCTGGTACAAACGGTGCTAAATGTTTCTTCACACCGATAGGTCCCATACCTGGGCCGCCACCGCCATGAGGAATACAGAAGGTTTTATGTAAGTTCAAGTGAGACACATCCGCGCCGATAAAGCCCGGTGTTGTCAGCCCCACTTGTGCGTTCATATTCGCGCCATCTAAGTAAACTTGCCCGCCATATTGGTGGATAATTTCACACACTTCGCGAATGCTCTCTTCATACACACCGTGAGTTGACGGGTAAGTCACCATCACGCATGAGAGCGCTGCACTATGCTCCTGCGCTTTTTCTCGCAGGTCAGCAAGGTCAATGTTACCTTCATCATCACAGCGTACCACCACCACTTCCATACCCGCCATGTGAGCAGAGGCTGGGTTAGTTCCGTGAGCAGAGGCTGGGATCAAACAAATATTACGTGCGCCTTCATTGCGGCTTTCATGGTAACGACGGATTGCTAACAGACCCGCATATTCCCCTTGAGCCCCTGAGTTAGGCTGCATACAGACAGCATCATATCCCGTCAATTGCACTAGCCAGTGGGAAAGCTGCTCAATCATTTGATGATAACCTTGCGCCTGCTCCGGTGGACAGAACGGGTGTAACTCACCAAATTCAGGCCACGTAATTGGCAGCATTTCCGCAGCAGCGTTAAGTTTCATAGTGCAAGAACCTAATGGGATCATCGCTTGGTTCAACGCTAAATCCTTACGCTCTAAGCTGTGCATGTAGCGCATCATTTCCGTTTCGCTATGATAACGATGGAAATTTGGATGGGATAAAATCACGTCATCACGCAACATGGCTGCTGGAATTGCACTTTCACTTTCCGAAACTTGCTTATCTAATTTTTCGAAATCCAGTTTTTGGTCAGTACCCGTGATCACAAAGAACAGTTCGTTGAGATCTTGGCGAGTGGTAATTTCACTGAACGTAACACCCACTGCACCGTGAATATCTGTCCGTAAGTTTATTTTTGCTTTTTCAGCGCGCGCTAAGACCGCCGCTTTGTCTACTACTTCGATAGCCAGAGTATCGAACCACGTTTTATGGCGCAGAGCGATGCCTGACTCTGTAAGCGCTTTCGCAAAAATTGAGCTAAAGCGATGAATGCGCTGAGCAATCATTTTCAAGCCTTCAGGCCCATGATACACCGCATACATCGCGGCAATATTGGCCAGTAAAACTTGGGAAGTACAAATGTTGGAGTTCGCTTTTTCACGGCGGATATGCTGTTCACGAGTTTGCATCGCCATACGTAGCGCAGTATGACCTGCAGCATCACGAGAGACCCCGATAATGCGTCCCGGCATCGCACGTTTGAATTCATCTTTACACGCAAAGAATGCAGCATGAGGGCCACCATAACCCATTGGTACACCAAAACGCTGCGCTGAGCCGAAAACAATGTCAGCCCCTTGTTTTGCAGGTGCTGTCAATAACACTAATGCCATCATATCGGCAGCCACACAGCTGACAATATTCTTCGCTTTTAGTTTGGTAAATAACTCGCTGTAATCATGAATATTCCCTGTGGTGCCAACTTGTTGCAGTAATGCACCAAACACACCTTCGTGTTCCAGCACTTTTTCCGCACTGTCGACAATCACTTCAAAGCCAAATGTGCCTGCACGAGTCCGCACAACATCAAGGGTTTGAGGATGGACGTCATCCGCAACGAAAAAGCGTTCTGCATTTTTCAATTTACTGATGCGTTTTGCCATCGCCATGGCTTCTGCTGCCGCTGTCGCTTCATCCAGCAAAGAAGCTGATGCTAAATCTAAGCCCGTTAAATCAATCGTTAATTGCTGGAAATTCAGCAGTGACTCAAGACGACCTTGGGAAACTTCGGGCTGATAAGGGGTATAAGCCGTATACCAGCCTGGGTTTTCGAGCAAATTACGTAAGATAACAGGAGGAAGGATCACTGGGGCATAGCCCATGCCGATATAACTTTTATAACGTTTATTTAGGGAAGCAATCCCTTTTAATTCTGCGAGCGCTTCTTGCTCGGTTGCACCACCGCCGACTCTTGGTGGCTCAGGCAGTAAAATGGCTTTCGGGACAATTTTGTCCATTAAATTATCGAGGGAAGTCGCGCCAACAGTACCTAACATGGTTTTTATTTGTTGTTCTGATGACCCTATATGGCGCGAGATAAATTCTGAACGGTTTTCTAGTTGACTCAGTGACATCGACATATCTGTGTTCCCATCCTTTTTGCTATGCGTAGCGTAGGTTATAAGACTCTAGCGATGATAAAACCTATTGATAAACTGCGAGATAAGTGGACTAGTTCAAACTAACCTTGGTTAAAAATATTCATTATGTTCTTGATATTTCGCACTGTAGCAAGCGATCACACTACAGTGCGAAACATGATGCTGTGGATTACTCTTCCGCAGCGATCATGCTCAGATAACCTTGAGCATCGATAAGGTCAGCTAACTGAGAGTCATCGCTCATCTTAATACGGAAAATCCAGCCTTCTTGATATGGCGATTCGTTCACCAGCTCTGGAGAGTCGCTGAGTGCACTGTTAACTGCAATAATTTCACCACTAATCGGTGCATAAATATCGGATGCTGCTTTCACAGATTCAACGACAGCACAGTCGTCCCCTGCGCTCACTACATCACCCACATCGGGTAAATCAACAAACACCATGTCGCCTAAAGTTTCTTGCGCATGTTCAGTAATACCCACAGTGAACTCACCATTTCCTTCATCACGCAGCCATTCGTGTTCGCGGGTATATCTTAATTCTTTAGGTGCATTGCTCATTTCTAGCCTCTCTTTTGATTCTGACCATATGTTCTTGAGAAAAAGTTTTTGAGAAAACGTTTTAAAATCAATTTGTATTAGAAAATATCTAATTACACTAATGCCTTACCTTCACGGACAAATCCTGGTTTTACCACTTCAACCGGCATTTCCCGCTGACGAATTTCAACGATGGCGTGATTTTTAATGTCACCCGGTACACGCGCTAGCGCGATACTGAAACCTAACGTTGGAGAGAATGAACCACTAGTGATCACTCCCTCATGCAATTTACCTGATTCATCCGTAAAGCGCACAACCTGTTCAGCACGTAAAATGCCTTTTTCGCGCATCACAATACCCACCAGCTTATCGGTACCTTTCGCTCGCTGTTTTTCCAACGCTTCACGGCCAATAAAGTTTCTGTCTTGCGGCTCCCAAGCAATTGTCCACCCCATATTGGCCGCTAATGGAGAAATAGACTCATCCATATCTTGCCCATAGAGATTCATACCCGCTTCAAGACGCAGAGTATCACGAGCGCCTAAACCTGCTGGATGAACGCCTGCCTTCAGTAACTTATGCCAGAAATCCACGATATGCTGTTTCGGCATCGCAATTTCATACCCTTTTTCACCGGTGTAGCCCGTGGTCGCAATAAACAGATCGCCAGTTTGAACACCATAAAAAGGCTTCATATCTTTGATGGCAGCACGTTGTTCTTCAGTCAGCAACGCGTGAACTTTTTCTTGAGATTTCGGACCTTGAACGGCAACTAATGCCAAATCATCACGTACAGTAATCGCGACCGCATAATCTTTCGCGTGCTGCTCAATCCATGCTATGTCTTTGTCTCGCGTCGCAGAGTTAACCACAAGGCGGTAGAAATCATCTTCAAGGTAATAAACAATCAGGTCATCAATCACACCACCTGATGCATTCAGCATACCTGTATACAGTGCGCGACCTTTGATGGTGAGCTTAGCAATATCATTGGCGAGAAGATAACGAAGAAAATCGCGGCAACCTTCGCCATGTAGGTCAACAATCGTCATGTGGGAAACATCAAACATTCCTGCATCGGTTCGAACAATATTATGTTCGTTGATTTGTGAACCATAGTGCAGTGGCATCATCCAGCCATGAAAATCCACCATTTTTGCGCCGCAGGCTATATGCTCATCATATAGAGTCGTTTGCTTTACCATGAATACCCTCTTTACATTACTGTGTCTGATGGGGTGATTGCGTAATGAACGGCATAAATTTTTTTCTGTGAACCCCGTTTCATCAAAACGCAAATCATCGGATTTGATTCAAAACCGCTAACATTCAAAATTGGATGCTATAAATAAAAATAGGGTGATGTACTCTCTGTATTACTGATTGCGCCCTCACATTACCAGTGGTTTTTGTTAAATAATTGAGAACGATCACTCAATCCCTTCATATTTGGCTTATTAGTGCGCAAAATATCATCGTAATTGAGACTTAACCCAAAAATGTGGACAAATTCAGAAAAACACATAAATTAGAAAAACTAATCCGAAATCATGGGTAAATTAGTTTTTCTCAGCTATTGCTAGGCAAGACTGGTTGCGAACAAAATGGAAAGAGAAATAAAAAACCCGAGTATTTAAAATTAAACACTCAGGTTATTTGGAAGAGAAAATTCAGGCGGAATTAAGCGTTATTAGTCGGTAGTTGCTTTAGCCATTTTGGCATATCCGATAAGCCCATCGCGTGGTTTAGTAGTTGAGGCTTAACACCCGGTAAACTGTCCGCTAAAACAAGACCAATATCTCGCAGCAATTTCTTCGCAGGGTTGTTGCCATCAAACAGTTCACGGAAACCTTGCATTCCCGCTAACATCACCGCTGCGCTGTGCTTGCGGCTACGTTCATAATCACGCAAATAGAAATATTGACCAAAATCTTTGCCTTCACGATGTAGCCTTCTGATTTCACCAATCAGCATAGCGACGTCCATAAAACCAAGATTCACCCCTTGGCCCGCCAAAGGATGAATGGTGTGAGCCGCATCCCCGAGTAGCGCTAAACGCTGCGCCGCAAACTGACGCGCATAACGTCCGGTTAATGGGATAGTTAAACGGTCGCTTTCTAATTGGCAAAAACCTAAATTAACATCAAATGCGACGGTCAATTCTTTCTCAAATTCTAACTTATCTAAATCTTGACGACGCGCAGCGGCTAAGTTTGGCTGAGACCAAACAATCGAACATAAGTGCGGGTCGCTT
This sequence comes from Providencia sp. wls1916, assembly GCF_009706585.1. Classification (NCBI taxonomy): domain Bacteria; kingdom Pseudomonadati; phylum Pseudomonadota; class Gammaproteobacteria; order Enterobacterales; family Morganellaceae; genus Providencia; species Providencia sp. wls1916. The sequence goes on along the minus strand of NZ_WLUL01000011.1, from coordinate 136,667 downwards.
AGCGGTAAGAACGCGAGGATGCCTTCCCCATTAAAAGCCTGGCGAGCAATACCTTCATGGGAACGTTCGGTTCGAATAGTTGCTACCAGTGCGGTATGTTCATAATCCCAGAAAGTGAGCGGAATATCTGCATGACTACGCAGCCATGAATTTGCGCCGTCAGCCCCGACTATCAAGCGAGCCGTCAGCATATTTTCATCATCTAACGTGATGAAAACGTCATTTTCTCCCCATACCACCTTCTTGATGGTTGCAGGGGCCAGTAAAGTTACATCACGCAATTGGCTGGCTTTTTGCCATAAGGCATCGCGCACCACATTGTTTTCAACGATATGACCTAAATGCGAGAGATTTTGGTCTTTAGCAGAAAAAGCAATACGACCGAAACTGTGGTTATCCCACACTTCCATCCCGCTATAGGCGGCAGCACGCATCCCTTTGATTGCTGACCATACATCTAAATGAGTCAATAATTTTTCACTGGCGGCATTGATTGCCGACACGCGTAGCGCATGGGGATCGTTAGCAGAGAATGGCGTTTTAGGTGGATGGTTTTCAACGACCGCCACACGTAAACCACTGCCTTCGAGTCCACATGCCAGTGCGAGTCCAACCATACCACCACCGGCGATAACCACATCAAACGATTGCATATTTTTATTCCTCTTAGTTTTGTGGTTATTTATGTGCGACCCAGCCAAGGGTTTGGCGGGCTAAAACATCACGAACAGGCGGCAACATCTCCATCGCCATCAGACCTAAATTACGCCCCACAATTAATGGGAAGCAACGATTAGCAAATAAGCGCACCAGACCATCGGTCATGGTGACTGTTTTTTCTCGATCGGCTAATCGGGTTTGTTGGTACTGACTTAGCAATGAATAACTGCCAATATCTTGCTGATTATCATGAGCATTGACGACTAACTCAGCTAATTGCATGACATCACGGATCCCAAGGTTGAAACCTTGCCCTGCAATTGGGTGTAATGTTTGCGCTGCATTTCCCACCAACGCAACACGGTGACTGACAGGATTCACCGCTTTTCTTAACACTAATGGGTAACAATTACGTTTACCAGCTTGGGTTATTTCCCCTAAACGCCAGCCAAATGCTTGCTGTAATTTGCGAATAAAGGTTTCATCATCCCACGCATTAATATCGTCAGCATGTTCTTGGCGATGACACCAAACTAACGAGCTACGCCCTTCGGACATAGGTAATAATGCCAAAGGACCAAATTCAGTAAAGCGTTCGAAGGCACGCCCTGCGGGGTCAATCGATGTTTTCACATTAGCAATAATTGCCACTTGTCCATAATCATCTTGCTGCCATTGCATATTGCAAGCTTGACCAATCGCAGAACGGCTACCATCCGCCGCCACTAATAAACTGCCCGTGATTTGCTCACCGCTGTCTAACGTGACAGTCACGTTGTCCACTGTACGCTCAACATGCTCCACTTTAGCAGGACAATAAAGTGTAACGCCGGGTGCTTTACGTAACAGTGAAAATAAACGAGCACCTGCTTCATGCAATTCGATCACATTACCCAATTCAGTGATTTGGTGATCTTCAGCATGAATATTAACAAACCCTGCATGCCCTCTATCGGACACATGAACGTGATTAATGGGGGTAACGCAATCAGCAAATGCAGACCAAACACCAATCGACGATAGGTACTGGCAAGTGCCGTGCGCTAACGCAATCGCTCGTGCATCAAAGCCCGGATGCTGGTTATCCGGTTGAGATGCTTCGATTAGTGATACCGAAACACGTCCTCGACTGAGTGATGAAATTGCCAGTGCCAATGTCGCGCCAGCCATTCCTCCCCCAACAATAATCACATTCATAGGTTGTTAATTACCTTCTATTATTACTTTTTACTGCTTAACCTAAGCGTTTTTTAGCCGCCGCCATTAACGCTTCAATTTCATCAGGATCTTTAACGACCATCGCCGTTAAGTTTTCATTCCCATCTTCAGTGATAAGAATGTCGTCTTCGATACGTACGCCGATACCACGGTATTGAGGCGGTACGTCAGCATCTGGCGCAATATATAATCCTGGTTCAATGGTTAGCACCATGCCCGGCTCTAAAATGCGGTCTCTTTCTACACCGTAAAAACCGACATCATGAACATCTAAGCCCAGCCAATGGCTTAAACCATGCATAAAAAATGGATGATACGCTTTGTTTTCGATCAATTGTTCGACGTCACCCTGCAAAATGCTTAATTTCACTAAGCCTTCTGTTTTAATGCGAACAATTTGACGAGTCACTTCGTGGATACTGGTGCCTGGGCGGTAAAGTTCTAATGCGGTGTTAATAGATTGAAGCACGATATCGTAAATTTCACGCTGTTCTTTGGTGAATTTTCCGTTCACAGGGAAAGTTCGGGTGATATCCCCTGCGTAACCTTCTAACTCTGCACCGGCATCAATTAGGACTAAGTCCCCATCTTTCATCGCACATTCATTTTCTGTGTAGTGCAAAATGCAGGCGTTTTCGCCACTACCGACGATGGTGTTATAAGATGGGAAACGCGCACCATGGCGAGTAAATTCATACTCAATCTCACCACAGAGTTGGTATTCATACATATTCGGGCGGCAAGTTTCCATTGCACGAATATGGGCTAATGCTGAAATTTCACCCGCTTTGCGCATGACGGCCATTTCTGCATCCGACTTAAATAGGCGCATTTCGTGCACCATTGGACGCCAGTCAATGAGCGTGCGAGGGGCTTTTAAGTTGCGACGGCTTCCTCGACGCAGAACATCCAATGCACCGAAAACCAGTTTATCCGCGTAATCAAATTCACCTTGAGCGTGATAAACCACATCGAGACCATTGAGTAATTGATAAAGCTGGTCAACGATTTCATCGAATGGCAGCGCTTTATCAATACCTAATTTTTCTGGTGCAGCATCTTGTCCTAAGCGACGCCCAAACCAAATTTCTGCGGTAAGATCGCGAACACGGTTGAATAGCACGGTGTGGCTATGTTTCTCGTCACTTTTTATTAAAACTAAAACCGCTTCTGGCTCACTAAATCCAGTCAGATATAGAAAATCACTGTGCTGGCGATACGGATATTCGCAATCCGCATTACGTTGTGCTTCAGGTGCTGAAAAAATAATAGCAGCACTTGCTGGCGCCATTTGAGCCAATAATGCATTACGACGAGAAATAAATTCCTGCTTATTCATACCGTTATTGCCTTATTATTTGGGTTTTAGATTGGTTGCTTGTTTGATAATTAGCTAAAAATCAAACGGCAATCAGTTCAAATTAGGTAAATCCGTTCCTTAACCGTAGGTGACTGACAATGCAGAAAGCCTACAGTTAGTGGGTCGCTACCTAATATTATAGATTAGTGAAGAACGGGCTTGATATTCTCAACAGCGGTTGGGCCTTTTTTCGGCTCAGCCAATGCGATATAACACAGTTGAACGGCAACTCTCACATATTCAACAACTTCTTCTAATGCTTGCTCTAACTCTTCTTGGTCTTCTTCTTCATCATAACCAAGCATACCGATGTTACGTAGATCGGTAATTACTTCACTAATCTCTTTTTTATCAGTCAGTTTAGGTTGAGCAACACCAATGCCAAGTAAGAAGTGGTTAACCCAGCCAGCTAGTGCATCCGCATGGTCAAACACAGAAGCGTCTTCATCCGGAAATAGCATATTGAATGCAAATTCGGTGTCATCTAATGCTTCAAATGTGAGGTCATACAGTTCACGCAGCGGTTGTGAAACGGTTTGCGGAAACGCAAGTCCGTCATTTGCTAGATCATGAACAAGGGTTTGCCAACCGAGGTCACGGCTTCCTCCACAAATCAGTCCGGTTATTAAACCATGGATCTCGGCGGCAGTGAGTGCGATTGAGTGCTGTTGGAGTAAGTTGTCCAACGATTCATAGTTAGGTAAAGATTTTTGTATAGACATCTGAATTCGTCATGTTAGCTTGGGATTCGTGATATGCTACCACCAAGGATAGCCGCTAGACCAGTCTGCTTTTTTTGTCTGAGTTATTATTAGCTTATTTTTATTCTAAACTAGTAATATATCGCCAATGCCTATCTAAGCATAAGCTATGCAAAAATTAACAACATTTACGCCAAATGTCCTACTTTTATTGGCGAAAAAGATTTTAGTATGGAGGTATCATGTCCGCACAACCCGTTGATATTCAGATTTTTGGGCGCTCTATGCGCGTTAATTGCCCAATAGAACAAAAAGAAGCGCTCTTAGAGTCAGCAAAAGAATTAGAAGAACGCTTAAAAACGTTAAAAGACCGAAGCGGTGTTACTAACACTGAACAACTTATTTTCATTGTCGCATTGAACGTCTGTCACGAATTAGCACAAGAAAAGACAAAAACGCGCGATTATGCTTATAATATGGAAGAGAAAATAAAAGTATTGCAGCAGACGATTGAACAAGCGTTGCACGATCAGGTGAAAATCACTGAGAGGCAGGTATTGCCCCTAGAGTAAATATGCTTATTAATCAATCACTAGTAAAATAATAAAACGAAAAATTAGGTTGCATTTACACTCTAATTTCGTACAATGAAGTCACTGAGTAACGAAAGTTCTCAAAACAAATTTCTCTGAGATGCGCGTCAGTGGGTAAGTCCCCTGAGCCGATATTTCATACCAAACAGAATGTGGTTATTGCGCTGGTGAGCATGCCTGATTCGCTCAGGAAGCCTAAAGGTTGCTAAACTGCGTTCACCTTGAACCAAGGGTTCAAGGGTTACAGCCTACAACGGCATCTTGGAGACCTCCCTTCTATTTAGTCTGCGCTGTATTCTTTGCACAAAATCTCAAACCCACACTAAAAATTACGTATTCCTATTCCTTGCGATATACTGTTTTGTAAATTTTTCCACGAGTTATCAACTTGATATTAGGAATATGATTTATGGAAACGGTTATGTCAGATACGCTATCTTCACTACGTCAGCAAATCCGTAAATCTATTCGAGCTACCAGACGGGAACTGACGCCTGAAGTTCAAGATGATGCGGCACAACGCATTATCGCCCACACACTTAATCACCCAAAAGTCGCACAGGCTAAAACTATCGCCCTATTTCTTTCGTTCGATGGTGAAATTAATACACGTCCATTAATCCAAGCCCTTTGGGATCACGGTAAACAAGTTTATCTTCCCGTTATTCACCCTTTTGATCCTCACCACCTATTATTTTTGCACTACACGCCGAAGACTACCTTAGTAAAAAATAAATTTAATATTGAAGAGCCACAATTGAATGTATTAGATGTATTACCTATCGAGCGACTGGATATTATGATGATCCCGCTGGTAGCTTTTGATAGCCAAGGGCAACGGTTAGGAATGGGAGGCGGATTTTATGATAGAACATTGGCAAATTGGCAACAAACTGGCTTTTATCCTATTGGACTCGCCCATGATTGTCAGTTAGTTGAAGATTTACCTGTCGCGCACTGGGATATTCCATTACCAGAAATTATCACCCCGAAAAAAATATGGCGCTGGTAAATACCAACGCCACTGTGCTTTTAATGAAATGTTTTTAATGCATCGACTGATTAGAACAGCAGACGAGCACGGATGGTGCCTGGTAGAGATTTTAATTTCAGTAATACTTCATCCGCTTGGCTTGGTGACTGCGTCAACACATCAATAACCACATAGCCCACATTCCCCGAGGTTCGCAAGTATTGCCCAACCACGTTAATGTTATTTTCAGTAAACACTTGGTTGATACTGTTCATGATACCAGGGCGGTTTTCATGAATGTGCAGTAAACGGTTAGTATCATCCATATGCACTGGCAGCGAAACTTCAGGGAAGTTAACCGCAGATAATGTTGAACCGTTATCTGAGTATTTTGCCAGTTTACTTGCCACTTCTAAGCCAATATTTTCTTGCGCTTCTTCCGTTGAACCACCGATATGTGGAGTCAGAATAACGTTATCGAATTTAATCAACTCAGAAATGAATGGGTCATTAGGATCGTTGTTTGCTGCTGGTTCCGTTGGGAAAACGTCAACCGCTGCACCTGATAATTTCTTGCTTTCTAACGCTGAACTTAATGCAGGAATATCAACAACAGTACCGCGTGATGCGTTGATGAAAATCGCACCTTGCTTCATTTGCTCAAACTGCACTTCGCCAAACATGTTTTTCGTGCTGGCCGTTTCAGGCACATGTAAGCTCACCACATCGCTCATTTTTAATAATTCTGGTAATGAACGAACTTGAGTTGCGTTACCTAATGGCAATTTGTTTTCGATATCATAGAAGTAAACATCCATACCGATACCTTCAGCTAAGATCCCTAACTGTGTACCGATATGACCATAACCGACAATACCTAAGCGTTTGCCACGAGCTTCAAAGCAGCCTTTCGCTTGTTTTTCCCAGATCCCGCGGTGTGCTTGCATATTCGCTTCAGGAATACGACGTAACAGAAGTAATAACTGACCTAATACCATTTCCGCCACGGAACGGGTGTTGGAGAATGGTGCATTAAAGACAGGAATACCGCGCTTCGCTGCAGCATCGAGATCAACTTGGTTGGTTCCAATACAGAAACATCCCACAGCCACCAATTTTTCTGCTGCGGCAAAGATCTCTTCCGTCAAATGAGTACGGGAGCGGATCCCCACAAAACGTGCATCTTTAATCGCTTCTTTTAATTCTTCGTCCGACAGCGCACTTTTGTGATATTCGATATTGGTGTAACCCGCTGCTTTGAGGTTATCCACAGCACTTTGGTGAACACCTTCAAGCAGTAAAAATTTAATTTTGTCTTTCTGCAAAGATACCTTGACCATTTACCCTACCCTATCGTACTTAATTTTTGACCGATGAATTTCGTATGAACTCAAAATAATTCGAGATGCACGCCATGAAATTAAGGCACTCCAGCCCCCTCACATGCACCTTGAAATAAAACGAGAATACCAACATAGCAAAATTCAGCGCAGTAGCAATACAAACGATTGCTTAGACTCTGCTAAAAAGTGTGATGAAAAAGAAGTTATGTGGTGGAAAATCTAGAGCGGTAACACAAAATAAGCATTTTGCCCACCCAATGGGCATTTGTGTGAGATATATCACCAAAATAACGGAAGGTAAAAAAAATTTAAATAATTTTCATGTTGATGATATTTACAAAAGTCATTAACCATCAAACTATTTAGTTAAAAACACGCTAATCAAAAACAAAATAAGCCAGTGAACTCAAAAAGCCACTGGCTTATCATTACATTCTGATTAATTACAACTTAATGGTTTTTACGCCATCAGCCGTTCCCATCAGCACAACATCCGCACCACGGTTAGCAAATAACCCGACTGTTACGACACCAGCAATGCCATTGATTTTATTTTCTAATGCGACTGGGTCGAGAATTTCTAAATTGTGAACATCTAAAATAACGTTGCCGTTATCCGTCACCACGTTTTCACGGTAAACTGGCTGACCACCCAGTTTGACTAGCTCACGAGCCACATAGCTACGCGCCATTGGGATCACTTCCACTGGTAGAGGGAATTTGCCCAGTACGCCCACCAGCTTAGATTGGTCTACAATACACACGAATGTTTTAGCAATGGCAGACACGATTTTTTCACAGGTTAACGCTGCACCACCGCCTTTGATCATGTTCATATTACCGTCAACTTCGTCAGCACCATCAACATAAACATCTAATGAATCCACGCTATTACAGTCAAAAACGGGAATACCCAAGGATTTTAATTTTTGCGTTGATGCTTCAGAGCTAGAGACTGCGCCTTCGATTTGCCCCTTCATTGTTGCTAATGCATCAATAAAATGAGAGGCAGTAGACCCCGTACCAACACCAACAATGGTGCCTGGTCTAACATATTCTAATGCTGCCCAACCTACTGCTTTTTTTAATTCATCCTGAGTCATGCGAGAGCCTTATACTGAAATAATGAGTCATTAAGTAGATGCTCAATAGTATATACCGGACACCCAGCAAGTTGCAGTATTGTTATTAGGGATTGTGCACTACTTCTTATGAAAAATACCCTTTAGGAATATTTGCAAGTGTTATCCCTAAAAATATGGCATAGTGATTGGCAGAATAACAAGAAGGAGAGTTTTTGATGAAGCGCCCTGATTATCGCGCCTTGCAAGCACTGGATGCCGTCATTCGTGAACGCGGATTTGAACGAGCAGCACAAAAATTGTGTATCACCCAATCTGCGGTTTCTCAACGAATCAAACAGTTAGAAAACCTTTTTGGTCAGCCTTTACTCGTGCGCACCGTTCCGCCACATCCGACTGAACAAGGTCAAAAACTGCTAGCGCTGCTTCATCAAGTAGAATTACTCGAAGAACAGTGGCTTGGAGATGAAAACAGCGGCTCTACCCCATTATTGCTCTCCTTAGCGGTCAACGCCGATAGCTTGGCAACCTGGTTCTTACCTGCATTGAATCCAGTTCTGGGCAACACCCCTATTCGCTTGAATATTCAAGTGGAAGATGAAACTCGTACCCAGGAACGTTTAAGACGCGGTGAAGTAGTCGGTGCTATCAGTATTCAGCCACAAGCGCTACCGGGCTGTTTAGTCGATAAACTGGGTGCTCTGGACTATATTTTCGTGGCATCTCCTGGCTTTGCGGCTAAATATTTCCCTGAAGGTGTAACTCGCGCATCGCTACTAAAAGCACCTGCCGTGGCTTTTGACCACTTAGATGATATGCACCAAGCCTTTGTACAACAAAACTTTGGTCTATCGCCAGGTAGTGTCCCTTGCCATATCGTTAACTCATCGGAAGCGTTTGTGCAGCTAGCAAAACAGGGCTCAACATGCTGTATGATCCCACACTTGCAGATTGCCAGCGAATTAGAAAATGGTGAACTAATCGATTTAACACCGGGGTTATGCCAGCGCCGTATGCTTTATTGGCATCGTTTTGCGCCAGAAAGCCGCACAATGAAGAAAGTGACTGACGCCCTGCTAAAAACAGGACGCCAGATGCTAAAACAAGATGATGAAATTGCGGCTGAAATTAACGCTTAATTTCAAAAACCACATCGACTTGGTCATTAAAATCAATACTTTGTTGCTCATAGGTCTCATCAACATTGAGATCTTGAGCAGCGGCTTTCAATGAACCGCCACGGCTACGCATCGCCATTGGGTATGGCACATCTGATGGAGCATTGTAATTAATGCTGTAAATCGGTCCTAACTGGGCATTAAACCCTTTCGCCAACGCTTCAGCCTGCTGTTGAGCATTCTTCATTGCTTGGTCACGCGCAGCATTACGATATTTCTGCGGATCATTCACGCCAAATTGTACTGAATTAATTTCATTCAATCCTGCCGCTAATGCACCATCGAGTAGAACATTCAGTTGATCCAGTTTTCTCACTTTCACTTCAACAGTTCTTGTCGCGGTATAGCCTTTTAAGGATGCTTTCGCAGACGAACTATAATCATAATTTGGTTGCGTACGCACATTGGCAGCTTCAATATCTTGCTTTTCAATGCCATTTTTCTTTAGAAATTCATAGTATTCAGCAACACGCTTATCAACGGCGGTTTTCGCAGCAGCGGCATCTTTATTGGTTACTTGCACATTAATGCTCAGCGTGGCCATATCTGGCGCCACTTTCACAGTACCACTTGCTGATGTCGAAATATGCGGCCCCTCTGGTGCGGCGCTTGCCAATGACATGGTTGGTACCGCAAGACCTGCCAGCAGGGCAGCAACAACGATAGATTTCAATTTCACAGAACCTCCCAATGGTATTTTTCTCTACAAGAAAAAGGAAGTTCATCATAAACTTCCTTTGATTAAGGTTCACATTATCATATTCAGCGCAAACTGCGATTCAGAATAATGCTAATTAATAACCCAGACCATGCATCGCGAGTTTAAATGCAATAAACCACATGACACAACCGACAAACAGGTTAATAAAACGCTGAGAGCGTGGTTTATTCAGTATAGGAGAAAACCAAGCGGCTAACATGGCTAATAAGAAAAACCACACGAATGAAGCCGTTAAGGCCCCTGCTGTAAACCATGGGCGTAATTGGCTTTCTAATTGCCCACCCACACTACCTAACACCACAAACGTATCTAAATACACATGAGGGTTAAGCCAAGTGACCGCAAATAAAGTCACAATCACTTTCCAGCGTGTCATCGTTTTGCTTTCTAGCTGTAAGACCTCATCATCTGGGGTCATGGCGGTACGAAACGCACCATAGCCATACCACGCTAGGAAAGCGACCCCAGCCCATGTAATTAACGCCATCAATAACTCAGACTGGCTTAATAGCGCACTACCGCCAAATACACCAGCAATAATTAAAATCGTGTCACTTAGCGCGCATAATAATGCACTCATTAAATGAAACTGTTTGCGACTACCTTGTTGCAACACAAACGCATTTTGTGGCCCCAGGGCAATATCATTGCAGCCCCAAGCAGAGCCCCCTGAAAATAAATCGTAAACATGCAATTTTTCCTAATAATTATTCAGATTATCTGCAAAGAATGATATCCAGAAAAAATTATTAGTGAAAACGATTAACTCTAATGGACCATAAGTAGAGCTAATCAGGATTGGCAATAACGAAATGATGAAAAGTCAGGATGAAGTTAAGGACAAAGTGCAAATAAAAATGGCGCAACTTTTAGATCGCGCCATTTTTAAAGATAAATACGTTAATACTTATTCAGCAGAAATATTTTTTGCGCTGGTATTAACTTGGTGAAGATGAACATCCATTTGCGGGAATGGAATACCAATATTGTGCTTATCAAGAGCACGCTTAAAGTTTTCCATTAAATCCCAATAAACTGGCCAAGTATCGCCATTCGTTGTCCAGAAACGCACTAAATAGTTTAATGAAGATGGTGCCATTTCATTTAAACGGATAGTCACGCCTTTATCGTGCAGAATGCGCGAGTCAGCAGCAACGATATCACCCAATACTTTTTTAACCACATCAATATCAGAATTGTAAGCAACACCGACCATAATATCTTGGCGACGAAGCGGCTCACGAGTCACGTTAATGATGCTGTCACCAATAATTTTACCGTTTGGGATCACCACAATACGGTCATCTGCCGTTCTCAATGTAGTTGAGAAAATTTGCACGCTTTGTACTGTACCGTCAATCGCACCAATCTTAACAAACTCACCCGCTTTTAATGGTCTGAATACCACCAGCAGAACGCCCGCAGCAAAGTTACCTAATGAATTTTGTAATGCTAAACCAACCGCTAAACCGGCGGCACCCATTACCGCGATGACAGAGGCAGTTTGTACGCCAATTTTGCCCAGCACAGCAATTAGGGTAAATGCCACAATGGTATAGCGAGCAATAGCAGATAAGAATTCGCTAACAGTGGAGTCAATTCCTCTCATTGTCATCACGCGATTCAAACCACGGCTAACCCATTTAGCAATCATCAAACCCACAATTAAAATAACAAGTGCGGAAACGATATTGACGACATACTGGACTAGCAGATCCTGATTTGCCACAAACCAATTTGTTGCATCATTCAATGCGCCTGTAACATCATCAGTATTCATATGTATATCCTTTTCGATCAAATTTAGACTAGGAAAACTCGCTCAATTCAATTAATAACCTTGGAACCTATTAGTAAATAATTGAATAACACGCTTAAAATAATAGCTATAAATTATCAAAATATAAAATTAATCGATAAATAAAATGCTATTTATCGATTTTCGATAACAAACTCACGGTAGTCATCCAACATGTCGAAAAAGTCATTTACACCGCAAAAGGCAATACTTTCATTATCATAGTAACTCATGCCTTCTTCTAACCCATCCGTCTCAAAAGCTAATTGGTTCGCACGGATCATCACTTCCTCATCATCAAGAATAAGTGTGTATTCGTGACCAATAAACTCCCATTGCTTTTCACTGCCTTTAATCAGTTCATAATTTTCTGCGATGGTATCCAGTAAACTGAGATCATTTTTGATTTCCTCATTTAACCAGTAACCGATAGCTTCATGATCCATTGAAAATTTAGCGGTAATACTTCCTGTAATATCCTTTAAAAATTGGTAGTCCATATGCAATACCTCACACTTTGCGTCTTTGAATTAAGTATAACGCGAGTCAAGCGGGTTTGCTTAGCGCTATTACGGGCTGTCAGAAAAAATTAATGGTCGTGACTATTACGCTGCATAAATATATTTATTCGATTAAGATTGATACACACTACCCAACTCGGTAATAGGAACGTTAATGATTAATCGATTAGACCATTTAGTCTTAACCACCACAGATCTTGATGCCTGCCTTGATTTTTACCAACGTATTTTAAAGATGTCTGTGATCACCTTCGGTGAACAACGTTTTGCCCTGCAATTTGGTCAGCAAAAGATAAACATTCACCAATATGGGAAAGAGTTTGAACCTAAGGCACATTTGCCTGTTCCAGGATCGTTAGATCTCTGCTTTATCAGTGATATGCCACTAATAGCAGTTCAAAAGCACATTGAGCAGCAAGGTGTGAAAATTATAGAGGGGCCAGTACAACGAACTGGTGCTATCGGTAAGATTATCTCTTTGTATATCAGAGATCCTGATTTGAATTTGATTGAAATTTCACAATATATTTAACGCTCACCTAGCTATATTCGTATTCTTTGCTAAAAGCAAGATAGAAAAAACCCCAAAAATTGAATTCTCAATTCTTGGGGTTAAGTCAGTATGATTCTATCTACTGCTGATTAAACAGCAGTTTGGAAAATCACACCATCGGCTTTTTCAGTGTACTGATCCAGTCGGTCAAAGTTCAGATAGCGGTATGTATCTTCCGCAGTCTCGTCGACTTTATTCATAAACTGTTGGTACTCAGCTGGCGTTGGTAAGCGACCTAACAGAGAAGCAACTGCGGCTAACTCTGCGGATGCCAGATACACATTCGCCCCTGTACCTAAACGGTTAGGGAAGTTACGAGTCGATGTAGAAACGACTGTCGCACCATCAGCCACGCGTGCTTGGTTACCCATACACAGTGAACAACCTGGGACTTCGATACGCGCTCCGCTCTTACCAAATACGCTGTAATAACCTTCTTCAGTTAATTGCGCTGCATCCATCTTGGTTGGTGGCGCAACCCACAGGCGAGTTGGTAATTGACCTTTATGGGAATCCAGCAGTTTACCTGCCGCACGGAAATGACCAATGTTAGTCATGCAAGAACCAATGAATACTTCATCGATTTTTTCATTCTGAACATCAGACAGTAAGCGCGCATCATCTGGGTCATTTGGTGCACACAGAATTGGTTCCTTGATCTCATTAAGATCAATTTCAATCACTGCGGCATATTCTGCATCGGCATCGCCTTCAAGTAACTCAGGGTTCGCTAACCAGTTTTCCATACCTTTGATACGACGCTCAATGGTACGACGGTCGCCGTAACCTTCTGCGATCATCCATTTCAATAGGACGATGTTAGATTGCAGGTATTCGATGATTGGCGCTTTGTCCAGTTTGATAGTACAGCCCGCTGCAGAACGCTCGGCTGATGCATCCGCTAATTCAAATGCTTGCTCAACTTTCAGCTCAGGAAGGCCTTCAATTTCCAGAATACGACCAGAGAAAATGTTTTTCTTACCTTTTTTCTCAACAGTCAGTAAGCCATCTTTAATCGCATACAGTGGAATAGCATGAACAAGGTCACGTAATGTGATACCCGGCTGCATTTGTCCTTTGAAGCGAACTAATACAGATTCTGGCATATCTAGAGGCATAACACCGGTTGCTGCGGCAAAAGCCACTAAACCAGAACCTGCTGGGAATGAGATACCAATTGGGAAACGGGTATGTGAGTCACCACCAGTACCAACAGTATCTGGCAATAGCATACGGTTTAACCAAGAGTGAATGATACCGTCGCCCGGACGTAGAGAAACCCCACCACGATTCATAATAAAATCAGGCAGCGTATGGTGCGTGGTAACATCGACAGGTTTTGGATAAGCTGCCGTGTGACAGAATGACTGCATGACTAAATCTGCAGAGAATCCTAAACACGCTAAGTCTTTCAGCTCATCACGCGTCATTGGACCCGTAGTATCTTGAGAACCGACAGACGTCATTTTAGGTTCACAGTATTCGCCTGGGCGAATACCTTGGCGACCGCATGCACGACCGACCATTTTTTGTGCTAATGAGTAACCACGATTGCTTTGTGCAACAGGTTTTGCAAGACGGAACATATCCGTTGCACCTAAACCTAATGCTTCGCGTGCTTTTGTGGTTAAGCCACGACCGATAATCAGAGGAATACGACCACCAGCACGAACTTCGTCGATTAACACATCCGTTTTTAATTCGAATGTTTCTAACAATTCGTTAGTTTCGTGATTACGAACTTCACCTTTATATGGATAGATATCAATCACATCGCCCATATTCAGCTTTGATACATCCACTTCAATTGGCAGTGCACCCGCATCTTCCATTGTGTTAAAGAAGATAGGGGCAATTTTACCGCCCAGCACCACGCCGCCGCCACGTTTGTTAGGCACGAATGGAATATCATCGCCCATAAACCATAAAACAGAGTTTGTTGCTGATTTACGAGAAGAACCCGTACCGACAACGTCACCCACATAAGCCAGCGGGAAACCTTTTTTATTCAGTTCTTCGATCTGTTTAATTGGACCTACGCTACCTGCTTCATCAGGAACGATACCATCACGCGCGTTTTTCAGCATTGCTAAAGCATGCAGAGGGATATCTGGGCGCGACCATGCATCTGGTGCAGGAGATAAATCATCGGTGTTTGTTTCGCCAGTCACTTTAAATACAGTCACTGTCATTTTTTCAGCTAATTCAGGACGTTCGTTGAACCAATCGGCATTCGCCCATGATTCAATCACTTGCTTAGCATGTGCATTTCCCGCTTTCGCTTTTTCTTCGACATCGTAGAAGTTATCGAACATGAGTAAAGTATGGGAAAGTGCTTTCGCTGCGATGGCTGCCAATTTGGCATCATCAAGAGCTTCGATTAGTGCGTGAATATTGTATCCGCCCTGCATGGTACCAAGCAGTTCAATAGCTTTTTCAGGGGAGATCAGAGGGGAGGATGTTTCGCCTTTTGCGATCGCGGCTAAAAATCCAGCTTTAACGTACGCTGCTTCATCGACGCCCGGTGGAACACGGTTGGTCAGCAGGTCTAACAAGAAATCTTCTTCACCTTTGGGTGGGTTTTTCAGTAACTCGACTAGTGCAGCTACTTGTGACGCATCTAATGGCTTAGGGACAATCCCTTGAGCGGCACGCTCGGCTACGTGCTTACGGTATTCTTCTAGCACGACGTTCTCCTCGCTTCTTTGTTATTTATATACCCGGCTGTCTGCACCATCCTGAAAAAAATTATCATCCGGTGCCAGGTCAGAGGAATTTGCTCACATAATCTCAATGGCGATAAAATTATGTCCAGCTTCGGGCAATCAGCATAGCAGAATTTAAACGTAATGTTAATTCATTCACAAGAAAGTAACATTCTTCTGCTAACTTAACCCATTAACAAACTTTATAGGGCAATTTTTAAGCTTGAAACATCATAATCCATTATAAACATCCATTAAGACCCTACTTTTTATAATCCATTTCATGGCTGAAAGCACTCTAATTAGTGACTTTTTTCATCCCTTATCACAAATTATATTTAATAACTCATTTTTACTTATCTGACTAATTGATAAGGCAAATCATTGCGATTGGTTTAAAATTTTTTAACGGATTTTATGGGGTTTATTGGCGTTGGAGCAATGCAGGTTTAGGATAAGATAATTAAGGAAAATATAAATTGATATCGTTTTCTTCATTGAAATAAAAAAGACCAAAACATTTCTGCTTTGGTCTTCAATTCGCTTATTTTTTGCTAAAAAAGAAAATTATTTTTTCTTTTTCGCTTTAGCGTTTGGTAAGTCAGTAATGCTACCTTCGTAGATCTCTGCCGCCATACCAATTGATTCATACAGTGTCGGGTGAGCATGGATGGTTAATGCTAAATCTTCAGCATCACAGCCCATTTCGATTGCCAGACCGATTTCGCCCAGTAATTCACCACCGTTAACACCAACAACCGCACCACCGATAATACGGTTAGATTGCTTGTCAAAAATCAGCTTAGTCATACCTTCAGAGCAGTCAGATGCGATTGCACGACCTGATGCAGCCCATGGGAATGTTGCTGTTTCGTAGCTGATGTTTTTCTCTTTCGCTTCTTTCTCAGTTAAACCAACCCAAGCAACTTCTGGCTCAGTATAAGCGATTGATGGAATCACTTTAGGATCGAAGTAGTGTTTCAGACCAGAGATAACTTCTGCTGCAACGTGACCTTCGTGAACACCTTTGTGAGCCAGCATTGGTTGACCAACGATGTCACCGATAGCAAAGATGTGCGGTACGTTTGTACGCATTTGTTTATCAACATGGATGAAACCACGATCATCAACTTCAACGCCAGCTTTACCTGCGTCTAAGTTCTTACCGTTAGGTACGCGACCGATAGCAACTAACACAGCGTCATAACGTTGTGGTTCAGCCGGTGCTTTTTTACCTTCCATTGAAACGTAGATACCATCCTCTTTCGCTTCAACAGCAGTCACTTTAGTTTCTAACAGTAAGTTGAATTTCTTGCTGATTTGCTTAGTGAATACTTTAACCACGTCTTTATCCGCAGCTGGGATAACTTGGTCAAACATTTCAACCACATCAATTTGTGAACCCAGTGCATGGTATACAGTACCCATCTCAAGACCGATGATACCACCACCCATTACCAGTAGACGCTCTGGAACTTCTTGCAGTTCTAATGCATCTGTTGAATCCCAAATACGTGGATCTTCATGAGGAATAAATGGTAACTGAATTGGACGTGAACCCGCAGCAATGATCGCATTATCAAAGTTGATAGTGGTGCTGCCGTTTTCGCCTTCAACAACCAGTGTATTCGCACCAGTAAATTTACCCAGACCGTTAACTACGTTAACTTTACGGCCTTTCGCCATACCCGCTAAGCCGCCAGTCAATTGAGTAATCACTTTTTCTTTCCACAGACGAACTTTGGAAATGTCAGTTTTTGGCTCGCCAAATACGATACCATGTTCAGCTAATGCTTTAGCTTCTTCGATAACTTTAGCAACGTGCAGTAATGCTTTAGAAGGGATACAACCAACGTTTAAACAAACTCCACCAAGAGTTGAGTAACGTTCTACCAAAACAGTTTCTAAACCTAAGTCAGCGCAACGGAATGCCGCAGAATAACCTGCTGGGCCTGCACCAAGCACAACGACTTGGGCTTTAATTTCAGTACTCATCATGACCTCTTTTTGTTTTGTCCAGCGGGGCCGCCGAATAAACGAATTTTCCACTGGTAAAGTACACACCGCAAGCAGTTTACAGAATTGTTAACATCCTGAAAAGGCTGAATACGTGACGTAACTCCCAACCTTTCGTTGCAACAGCGAAAAACTCTGCCCCAGCCTAAATAAAACAGACCGGTCAATTGACCGGTCTTATTAGTTACATTACCAGGCGGCGAATATCGCTCATCAGTTGTCCAACTAAAGTGATGAAGCGCGCACCATCAGCACCATCAATCACACGGTGGTCAAATGACAGAGACATAGGCAGCATTAGGCGTGGAACAAACTCGCTACCATTCCAAACTGGTTTGATAGAAGAGCGAGATAGACCCATAATTGCCACTTCTGGTGCATTCACAATCGGTGCAAAACCGGTAGTTCCGATACCACCTAAGCTAGAAATAGTGAAGCAACCACCTTGCATGTCAGCGGCGGTCAGTTTGCCTGCACGTGCTTTCTTAGACACTTCACCCAGCTCACGAGATAACTCCATAATGCCTTTTTTGTTCACATCTTTGAAAACAGGAACAACTAAGCCATTTGGTGTATCTACAGCGATACCGATGTTGATATATTTTTTCAGGAACAGACGCTGTGCATCTTCTGAAATAGAGCTGTTGAAGCGTGGCATTTCTTCCAAAGCACGAGCAACTGCTTTCATCACGAAGACCAGTGGCGTGATTTTCACATCCAGTTTTTTCTTCTCAGCTTCTTTGTTCTGCTGTTTACGGAACTCTTCAACTTCAGTGGTATCCACTTCTTCCATCAGAGTTACGTGCGGGATCATGACCCAGTTACGGCTCAGGTTAGCGCCAGAAATTTTCTGGATGCGACCCAGCTCAACTTCTTCAACTTCACCAAATTTGCTGTAATCAATTTTCGGCCATGGAAGCATACCCGGTAAACCACCGCCAGCTGCTGCTGGTGCTTCTGCACGTTTAATTGCATCTTTAACGTAAGCTTGAACGTCTTCACGTAAGATACGACCTTTACGGCCTGTACCTTTCACTTTCGCTAAGTTCACGCCAAATTCGCGAGCTAAACGACGAATTACTGGTGTTGCGTGAATATACGCATCGTTCTCAACAAATTCATTTTTGCTATCAGCTGCTTTAGCTGGCGCAGAGGCTACTGGCGCGGCTGCTGGAGCTGCAACTGGTGCAGAAGCAGGAGCTGCTGTAGGTGCAGGTGCTGCACCCGCAACTTCAAAAGTCATAATCAGGGAGCCAGTTTTGACTTTATCGCCAGTCGCAATCTTAATCTCTTTAACTGTACCTGCGAATGGTGCCGGTACTTCCATTGATGCTTTGTCGCCTTCAACGGTGATTAAAGATTGTTCAGCAGTTACGGTGTCGCCAACTTTTACCATTACTTCGGTAACTTCAACTTCATCACCACCGATATCTGGTACGTTAACGTCTTTGATTGCCGCTGCTGCTGGTGCCACAGCGGATGCTGCTGGAGCAGAAACCACTGCCGCAGGCGCTGCGCCTGCAACTTCGAATACCATGATCAGCGAGCCAGTTTTCACCTTATCGCCAGTCGCAATCTTAATCTCTTTAACTGTACCTGCGAATGGTGCCGGTACTTCCATTGACGCTTTATCGCCTTCAACGGTAATCAGAGATTGTTCAGCCGTGATTGCATCACCTACTTTAACCATGATCTCAGTGACTTCAACTTCATCACCACCGATGTCTGGTACAGCAACTTCTTTCAGTGCTGCAGTAGCAGGAGCAGCTGGTGCCGCCACTGGAGCCGCAGGCGCTGCTGCTGGTGCAGATGCACCTTCTGCTGAATCAAAAATCATGATTAATTTACCAGTAGTAACTTTGTCACCCACTGCAATTTTAATCTCTTTAACCACACCCGCTTGTGGAGATGGGACTTCCATAGAAGCTTTATCACCTTCAACAGTGATGAGCGATTGCTCTGCTTCTACTTTATCACCAACTTTTACCATTACTTCGGTGACTTCAACTTCATCAGCACCGATATCTGGCACTTGGATTTCAATAGACATTGATTATTACCTCTTATGCCAAACGTGGGTTAACTTTATCTGGGTTGATGTTGTATTTTTTAATCGCTTCTTCAACGACTTTAACATCAATCTCACCACGTTTAGCCAATTCACCTAACGCTGCAACGATGACATACGTTGTATCCACTTCGAAGTGGTGACGTAGGTTCTCACGGCTATCAGAACGACCGAAACCGTCAGTACCTAATACACGGTACTCACTGGCTGGAACATAAGTACGGATTTGCTCAGCAAACAGTTTCATGTAGTCAGTCGATGCAACAGCTGGTGCATCATTCATAACTTGCGCTACATAAGGTACACGTGGCGTTGCTGATGGGTGCAGCATGTTCCAACGCTCACAGTCTTGACCATCACGCGCCAATTCAGTGAATGAGGTTACGCTGTATACGTCAGAACCAATTCCGTATTCCGCAGCCAAGATATCGGCAGCTTCACGAACGTGGCGCATCATAGAACCAGAACCTAATAACTGCACTTTACCTTTGCTGCCTTCAACTGAAGCCAGTTTATAGATACCTTTACGGATACCTTCTTCAACGCCTTCCGGCATTGCGTGCATGTGATAGTTTTCGTTCAGAGTCGTGATGTAATAGTACACGTTCTCTTGTTTCTCACCATACATACGCTCTAAACCGTCTTGCATGATAACCGCAACTTCGTAAGCGTAAGCTGGGTCATAAGAAATACAGTTAGGGATAGTCAGTGATTGAATATGGCTATGACCATCTTCGTGCTGTAAGCCTTCACCGTTTAGTGTTGTACGACCAGAAGTACCACCAATCAGGAAGCCACGAGCTTGTTGGTCACCTGCTGCCCACATTAAGTCACCAATACGTTGGAAACCAAACATAGAGTAGTAGATATAGAATGGGATCATAGGCAGGTTGTTAGTGCTGTATGATGTTGCAGCCGCTAACCATGAAGAACCTGCGCCCAGTTCGTTGATACCTTCTTGCAGGATCTGACCTTTAGAGTCTTCTTTATAGTAAGCAACTTGCTCACGATCTTGCGGTGTATATTGCTGACCTTTCGGGCTATAGATACCAATTTGACGGAATAGACCTTCCATACCGAAAGTACGTGCTTCGTCAGCGATAATTGGTACTAAACGCTCTTTGATTGAGTTGTTTTTCAACATGACATTCAGTGCGCGAACGAATGCAATTGTTGTTGAAATCTCTTTAGATTGTTCTTCCAGTAATTGACTAAAATCTGACAGAGCTGGAATTTCCAGTTTTTCATCAAATTTAGCGCGACGAGCTGGTAAGTAACCACCCAGAGCTTGGCGACGTTCGTGCAGATATTTGTATTCTTCAGAATCTTTATCGAAAGTGATTAATGGCAGTTTTTCGATTTGATCATCAGCAACTGGCACATTGAACTGATCACGGAAGTGGCGAACGCCGTCCATGTTCATTTTCTTAACTTGGTGAGCAATGTTTTTACCTTCTGCTGTTTCACCCATACCATAGCCTTTGATGGTTTGAGCTAAAATAACAGTTGGTTTGCCCTTGGTTTCTTGTGCTTTTTTAAATGCTGCATATACTTTCTTCGGATCGTGACCACCACGGTTCAGCGCCCAAATTTCGTCATCAGTCATATCTTTCACTAATGCAGCCGTTTCTGGATAACGGTTGAAGAAGTGTTCACGTACGTATGCACCATCGCGTGATTTAAATGTTTGATAGTCACCGTCAAGGGTTTCGTTCATCAATTGAACCAGTTTGCCGGTTGTATCTTTACGCAGCAGTTCATCCCAACGGTCGCCCCACATAACTTTGATAACTTGCCAGCCAGCACCACTGAAGATGCCTTCTAATTCGTTAACGATTTTACCGTTACCTGTTACTGGGCCATCAAGACGTTGCAGGTTACAGTTAATAACGAAGACTAA
Source organism: Providencia sp. wls1916 (assembly GCF_009706585.1). Lineage (NCBI taxonomy): Bacteria > Pseudomonadati > Pseudomonadota > Gammaproteobacteria > Enterobacterales > Morganellaceae > Providencia > Providencia sp. wls1916. The sequence continues at coordinate 115,277 of NZ_WLUL01000011.1, read as the reverse complement.
GTTATCTAACTTATCGCGAGTTGCGATAGTAATCGCACCTTTAGATTCTGGCTCATCCATCTCACCATCACCTAAGAACGCATAAACACGCTGTGCTGAAGTATCTTTCAGACCGCGGTTATCCAAATATTTTAAGAATTTAGCTTGGTAGATAGCATTGATTGGCCCCAGCCCCATCGATACGGTTGGGAACTGCCAGAAGTCAGGCATTAATTTAGGGTGCGGATAAGAAGACAGACCATTCCCACCAATTTCTTGACGGAAGTTATTCATCTGTTCTTCAGTTAAGCGGCCTTCTAAGAATGCACGCGCATAGATACCAGGGGAGATATGGCCTTGGAAGAAGACTAAATCACCACCGTCATTATTGTTATGAGCACGGAAGAAGTGGTTGAAGCAAACTTCATATAAAGTTGCGGAAGACTGGAATGATGCCATATGACCACCCAGTTCTAAATCCTTTTTAGATGCACGCAGAACGGTCATTACAGCGTTCCAGCGAATTGCAGAACGGATACGGCGTTCTAAATCCATGTTACCAGGGTATGCAGGTTCATCTTCAACAGCAATTGTGTTGATATAATCAGAACTACCAGATGCACCAGCGGCAATGTTAACACCGCCTTTACGTGCTTCGCTTAATACCTGTTCGATAATAAACTGTGCACGATCAACACCTTCTTCACGGATGACCGATTCAATCGCCTGTAGCCAGTCGCGAGTTTCAATCGGATCCACGTCATTTTTTAACATATCTGACATGGTGTATTCCTTATCTGTTATCTATTTTATATGGTTATGTGGAGCCTATCTTCCTGCCATTTTCTTCATGTTAATGAAAACAGCAGGAAGATAGGCCCTAATGTAGTTGCCGCTTTATCTCTAATTAAGAGTACTCACAGTAATGTAGACGCAGCAGTCAGGATCTACACTACCAATTTTAAATCTGGTCTAGCTTTGAAGCTGATCTAGATCTGGATGTTGCTGTAAGCGACGTAATGAACGCTCTCGGCGAGTTTGCTCACGGCCAATGTCCAGCAGCAAATCTTCAATAAAAGCAAGATGTCGATGAGACGCTTCTCTCGCTTTCTCCGGTTCCCTTGCGACAATAGCAGAAAAAATCTGTTCTCTATGCTCGCTTACTGCGTTGTACATCTCTTTTCGGGTATATAGGAACTCAAAATTCTGGCGGATATTTTGCTCTAACATAGGGATCATGCAGCGTAGCAAATGTAACAGCACTACATTATGAGCAGCTTCCGTTACAATCAGTTGATACTGTAATACCGCATCTGATTCCGCGTTAAGATCACCACTTTTCTGAGCTGATTTAATCAATTCATAGCTTTGGCGAATACGCTCTAAATCTTCTTCCGTACCACGTAATGCCGCATAGTAAGCAGCAATGCCTTCTAATGCATGGCGCGTTTCAAGAAGATCTAATTGAGATTCTGGGTTACCAGCAAGTAATTCGGTCAATGGGTCACTAAAACTTTGCCACATCTGTTTTTGTACAAATGTGCCACCACCTTGACGACGAGATAGAAGACCTTTGGCCTCTAAGGTTTGAATAGCTTCACGCACTGATGGTCTTGAGACATCAAATTGCTTAGCAAGTTCACGTTCAGGAGGCAGCTTTTCGCCGGGGCGTAAAGTCCCCTCGAATATGAGATGCTCAAGCCGCTGCTCGATTACATCTGATAACTTTGGTTGGCGAATTTTACCGTAAGTCATAATCTGCCATTTTTATAGTGAGTAATTATTGATTATCTAGTACCCAGTGTTAATTGGTCATACCAATTATTTTATGGCTTAATAAAGTAACAAAGTATTCACTATCTGTCCATAAAGACCTTGAGCTAAATCATAAAATCCTGCAAGTTTTAACGGTTTATTTTAAAAAAAGCATTAATTAATAACCAAGCCTTGATTAAACAACACACAAATTTAACAAAAAATATGACTTTTTATGCCAATGAAACCAAAACTGAACCGTTACAGCTTACCAATTTTAGAATAAAAAATCACAATAATTGAATAACCACCCAAAAAGTAAACATTGCGTACATTTTTACAAAAAAATGCCCTGAACATGGTTAATAATTTGTTAAATTCATAATTAACAAAAATACACTTACGCAATCAATCAAATGAAAACTTCATACCAATGGTAAAAAAGTATTCCGTAAATATTCAGTGCAATTCAATAATCATGAAAGAGTGTTCAAAATATAATCGCTATCTATATAGTCATTCATTTTTAGGGGGGAGATGTATAATCTATCCCCCTTATCTTTGTAGCCTCTCGGTCTAGCAGCCTAAATTAGCTCAGACTAGCTTTCAGGTTCAATGAATCGCATTGAGAGATCTAATGCCTGAATGTGTTTCGTCAATGCGCCTACTGAGATGAAATCAATACCTGTCAATGCAAACTCTCTAATCGTTTTATCTGTCACATTTCCTGATACTTCTAAAGCAGCCTTGCCATCCGTGAGAACAACGGCATCTTTCATCATGTCAGTCGTAAAGTTATCAAGCATAATAATATCCGCTTGAGCTTTGAGAGCTTGTAGCAGCTCTTCTAGATTTTCGACCTCTACTTCGATAGGAACATCTGGGTGTGCTTGGCGAGCAAGCGATACTGCTTGGGAAACAGAACCTGCCGAAATAATATGATTTTCTTTGATTAGATAAGCATCAGACAAACCTAATCGGTGATTATATCCGCCCCCCATGAGCACTGCATACTTTAATGCGCTCCGCAAACCAGGGATAGTTTTGCGAGTATCTAATAACTTAGTTCGAGTACCTTCAAGAAAAGCCACATACTTTGCAGTCACAGTGGAAACCGAAGATAGAGTTTGTACAAAATTCAACGCTGTTCTTTCACCAGTGAGTAGAATTTGAGAAGGTCCTCTCATCTCGCATAATACTTGGTTTGGTGAAACCTTATCGCCATCTTGAACCTTCCAATTCACCTTAACTTTATTACCGAGTTGGTAAAAAACTTCTTCTAGCCATTTTTGCCCGCAAAAAACCCCCTCTTCACGAGTAATAATTCGAGCTGTAGCTTGGGAATCTTCATTTAATAGCTGCCCTGTAACATCCCTTTTATAATCAACGATCTGACCGAGATCTTCTTTTAAAGCAACACTGACCATAAAAGGAATATCGGTAATCAATCTTGCCATTAACAGTTTGCGTCTTTCTTGTTCATCATAGCGTCGTGTAGTCATTATTTACTCCAAAATATGCACCCGTATGGATCTCAACTATGCTAATCTTTCTTAATTACGGGTACTTACAAAAAAGAAAAGAGCATACTATGGATACTGATATGAAAATACATGATGGTTGGCTAAATAATGTGACTCATATCCCTTCCCCACATCATGATGACCGCCCAGAGGACGAAGAACCTTCACTTCTCGTCATTCATAATATCAGCCTTCCACCAGGGCAGTTTGGTGGTCCATATATTAACCAACTATTTACCGGTACTTTAAATCCCGAAGAACACCCTTTTTTTGAAGAAATTAAACATCTACGTGTTTCAGCCCATTGCCTCATCCGTCGTGATGGAGAGATTATTCAATATGTTCCTTTCAACAAGCGCGCATGGCATGCAGGGCAATCTAATTATCAAGGGAGAGAAAAATGTAACGACTTTTCTATTGGTATTGAACTTGAAGGTACGGATTATCAAGCTTTCACCGAAGCTCAATATATAACGTTGGCCAAGCTCACTAAGTTACTGATAACTGAATTCCCTCAGATCAAACAGAATATTACAGGTCATAGCGATATTGCTCCCCATCGAAAAACTGACCCAGGTCCTTACTTTGATTGGCAGCACTATAAAAACGCACTCTAAGCTTTGCCAATTGATAATTTTATGAATTATCCATCTATTATCTTAGCTAATGAGGGTAACCACCCCATTAGCCTCTCTTTCTGATGTGCCTCTATTTATATCAATCTGACAAACTCATTTTTATTAGAAAAAATATTCTTGATATATTTTTGCGAGAGCGCTCGAAATAAAATGAGACAACCCACCATTTGCAAGATCACTTTACAAAGCCACTCGTAACCTGAATTTTCAATTCGTATTTTCACTAAAAATGTCTTTTATGATGGAACCTCACACTATCAGAGAGGTTTTACTTATGGATCAGAAAGGATTTTCCTTAATCGAAATAATGGTTGTTATCGCAATAATTTCAATACTCAGTGCCGTTGCTATACCGGGCTATCAAAGCTATATGCAAAAAGCAGCCATGACCGATGTACTACAAACTATCTTGCCTTATAAAAACAGCGTAGAGCTGTACAGCTTTAACCAAGGTCTTTTAGCCAAATGTAATTCAGGAAAAGAAGATATACCGAGCAATATAAAAGGAAAGTATCTAAAACAGATTGATGCAAAAGCTGGTGTCATTACCTTTGTTGGAGACAAAACCTTAACAGGCCTTACGGGTATATTGACACCTACCAGCTCAACAGCCACATCGCCATTTTCATGGAGTATCAGTTGCCAAGCTGATACTAATGCGGATCTAAAAAAACTTTGTGAAAAAACACTGAGCTTCTAATTAAGGGATTAACATGCGCACATCTAGGGAAAGCCATTATATTTTCAAAGAACTCAAAGTGCTTTGTGACAAAAACTATATTGTGATTATCGATCACAACGAAAAAAGATTATCCATAGCTACGATAGAAAAACCCAATGATAATTTATTATCCACATTACGTTTTATTGCCAGCGTACCTGTTTGTTATGAAATATGGGCTAAAGAAAAAATTGATCATTATTTCAATCGCCATACTTTAGAAATCAATGAAGATGAAAATGCTTATCCGACTAACACTATTGAACCTATCAACGTGCCATCTCCTGCCGTTGATTTTGTCGATGATTTATTAAAGATGGCGGTAAGAAAGCGAGCATCTGATATTCACCTTGAACCAACCAAGCATAGCCTAAAAATTCGCCTTAGAGTGGATGGGAAACTCTACGTTATTCCTTCACCACCACATGAAATAAGCAATGAGGTTATTGCTCGAATAAAAATATTGTCAAAAATGAATATTGCGGAAAAAAGAATCCCTCAGGATGGGCAAATGAACTGGAGCTTTGAGCGTAAAAACTTTAGCATCCGTCTTTCCAGCATGCCTACACTTCATGGTGAAAAATTAGTTCTGAGATTATTAAATACACAGCTGAAATACTCTCTCGAACAAATTGGAATGTGCCCGACTTTATTACCCCTACTAAAAAGCACATTACAAAAACCGCAAGGATTGATTCTCGTGACAGGCCCCACGGGTAGCGGTAAAACTGTCACACTTTATAGTGCACTGGAATACCTTAATCAAACATCAAGAAATATATCTACCATTGAAGACCCTATTGAGATCCCCCTTGGGGGGATCAACCAAACGCAAGTAAACGAAAAATACTCACTTACTTTTGCTTTTATTCTTCGTGCACTCCTTCGACAAGATCCTGACGTGATTATGATTGGTGAAATTAGAGACGAAGAAACGGCACAAATAGCTGCTCGAGCTGCGCAAACAGGCCACCTTGTTCTATCAACGCTCCATACTAATTGTACAGTCAGTGCCATTACACGCATGGAACAGCTAGGCGTTGACAGAAACCAACTTCAATCTTGTTTAAAAATGGTTATCGCTCAGCGCTTAGTTAGAAAACTTTGCACATACTGCAAACAAGAAACTGCACGTATTACTCCGATAAACCCAATGCAGAATATTAGCGAATACCACTCTACTGGGTGCGAACACTGTTTTTCAGGATTTATGGGGCGTACCGCAATTTATGAACACCTTGATAAAACACAACTCAACTTTCTATTAAAAGACAATGGTAAATTAACTGATAATTTTAAAAATCTATTTCAGGCAAGCCTTGAGCGAGTCGAAGCTGGCGAAACAACATTACAAGAAATTTATTCTGTTATAGGGCAAGGAGAGTAAATTAATGTTTGTATATCATTACACTTCACTTGAAAATAATTCGTATATAACTGATAGCTTAGTAGCAAAAAACAAGAAACAAGCTTTCTTAGTGATAATCAAACGAGGTCAAACACCAATATCAATAAAATTAAAATCTATATTTATATTGGATATGGAAAATTTAAACTACAGAATTCATTTTTTCCATCAGCTACATATACTATCTTCCTCAGGAATTAGTTTATTAAAATGCTTTCAATTACTTAAAATTAATTGTCATTTACCTTTTTGGAAAAACCTCATTAATCAGGCAATCGATGATCTAGAAAAAGGTATTGATTTTATTAAAAACCTAGAAAAACATCCGCATATTTTTAATAGTACAATAATTAGCTTGATTGTAATCGCCGAAAAAACAGGAAAATATGATGAAAGCTTTTTAATTATCAAAAATATGCTTGAAAATAACCAAAAAACATCAGTTTTAATAAAAAAAGCCCTACGTTATCCAATTACCCTCGTAGGGTTTTCAAGCCTATTACTTATCATTATGCTAGTTTTTGTCATCCCTCAGTTCGTTGAAATTTACGAAAGCTTTCAACAGGAATTACCCTCTATAACAAAGGTAGTCATTATAATATCGAATACTTTGATTGAGAATATTCAATGGATACTGTTAACACTGTCCTCAACCATATTTTTATTTATTAAATATAAATCCTTTGCATCCAAAAAACTGAGTCAGTTAATGCAATATTTTCCTTATATCAATAACATCATCAAAGCCAAAAATTTGAACATCTACTTTTTAACATTATCTTCAACATTAAAATCAGGACTGCCTCTCTTGGAATGCCTTGATTGCTCAACTAAAACGATAGTGCATCATAAATACAAGAAAGAATGCCATGAAATATATCACGCTATCCTTAGAGGAGCTTCATTATCTGATGCAATGAGAAATACTCAGTTTTTTCCAAAATTAGCAACTCAGTTAATTTCTTTGGCAGAGGAATCTGGCAAGCTAGAATATTTTACATTATATTTATTTAAGTATTACTCACAGCAATATAAGACTATTACAGAGCATCGCCTTAAGAACCTTGAACCTATATTGCTCTTATTTATAGCTATCATTATCTGCCTAATAATGTTTGCAATGTATTTACCAATATTTAAATTAGGCTCAGTCATCTCTGGAATGTAACTTATTTCCTAAAGAAAGTAGTTTAATTTGGATAGTAAAAATAGATTGGAATCACACATATATCCATAACATGATAACTTGACTCAATTGTATACAGACAAATTAAAACTTTCAGTGTAACCTGACTTATTTCCCGTGAACTAATGAATCATTTATGTCTTATATAGTTGCCCTCACAGGGGGGATAGGAAGTGGTAAAACAACCGTTGCCAACGAATTTGCTAAACTTGGGGTACCCCTTGTTGATGCTGATATCATCGCACGCCAAGTGGTTGAACCTAATACCCCTGCATTGATCTGCATTCAGCAGCACTTTGGTCAAAACATGTTAAACCATGATGGCACCTTAAATAGAGGTTTTTTACGATCAGTTGTTTTTTCCGAACCAAAAGAAAAAGCGTGGCTAAATGCACTGCTTCATCCTTTGATACAACAAGAAACACAGAAACAACTTCAGCAGGTTAACTATCCTTATGTTTTATGGGTAGTCCCCCTGCTTATTGAAAATAAAATTTCGCATTTAGCAGATCGTGTTCTTGTCGTAGATGTAACAAGAGAAGAGCAAATAGAGAGAACCATCAAACGCGATGATACTAACCTAGAGCATGTTATTAATATATTAAATGCTCAAGCATCTCGAGAAGAAAGGTTGTCGTATGCTGACGACATCATCACTAATCATACAAATAATACTGAGCTGCCAAATAGAGTTGCAGAACTACACAAACAATACCTAGCACTTGCAGCACAAAAAGAATAGGAATGAGCATGAGCGAAAAAATCGAAACGACTTTGGTTACTTATGAATATCCAATGAATGAAAAAATTCGTTCTTGGCTACGGCTTGAAACATTATTAATGCAAATCTATGAACAGAGCCATATAACTTCCTACTCTTCTGGAATCGCCTTTTTCCGTTCTGTTTCTGAACTGATTGAAATTTTAGATAGAGGTGAAGTTCGCTCTGATCTTATCAAAGAACTCGAAAAACAAAAAAGTAGGCTACTCAGTTGGGCCGATGCCCCAAATGTTGATAAAACATTAATCACCTCTCTTTTAAATGACCTAACGCCGAAAATAAGCAGTTTAATGTCCGCACCTCGATTTGGTCATCAGCTACGTAACGATAAAATTATTAGTATGGTTCGCCAACGCCTCAGTATTCCCGGTGGATGCTGTAGCTTTGATTTGCCCACCCTTCAACTGTGGCTAAATATTCCCCAATCAGATAGAGATAATGAAATCAAAAACTGGCTAAATAGTTTAGATCCACTGCATGATGCCTTACAAACCGTGTTATCACTAATCCGTCAAAATGGAAGTTTTGAATCTGCCGAATCTCACAATGGTTTCTTTCAAGGTAATGTCGAAGGAAAAGAGCTTTTACGTATTAGGTTATCGCCAGAGCATTTGATATACCCTCAAATTTCAGGACATAAAACGCGCTTTGCCTTACGTTTTCTTCATATCGATAGCGAGAATGGTATACTCCCAGACGTAATTCGTTTTCAGTTAGCCTGTTGTTAGTTTGAGAGTCCATGTATGAATGAAATTATTGAAGTCAATTGTCCGACTTGCCAAAAAGTCGTGACTTGGAATGAATCCAGCCCTTTCCGCCCATTTTGCAGTAAGAGATGTCAACTGATTGATTTAGGCGAGTGGGCCGCAGAAGAAAAACGCATTGAAAGCCAAGGTGATATCTCCGATAGCGATAATTGGAGTGAAACACCTGAGCACTAATTTCACTTTATCTGTGTTGATAATGAAAATAGCCAAATCGCTGCATTAGGCTATTTTCATCTTCATTACTGACGACTTGCTGTTATGCATCCTTGGTCAGCATATCAACAATCACGCGATTAGCTGGTGGAAACTCATCAGCGATTAAGCTTTGCTGCTCAATCCAACGTGATTTTTGCCCTTCTTTTCCATAGGGATCATTATCCCAGCCTGAAACCATAAAGAAGTAGAGCGTAATAAATCTATCGTCAAATTCATGATCAACTTGATGGAATAAATCACAGTCAATCACCGCAATACCCACTTCTTCTTCCAATTCTCGGATCAGTGCGTCCTTGGGGTCTTCCCCTTTTTCTAACTTCCCACCAGGAAATTCCCAAAACCCGGCCATGTGTGTGCCTTCAGGTCGCTGAGTAATAAAAATATGTTTCTGAGCATTACGAATGATCCCAGCGGCAATATGCAGATGTTTTTTTTCCATAATTTCTTCACTAAAAAGGCGGGTTTCCCCGCCTTTATTGATTATTTATTGAATTCTAAATTAGTTTAAGCGGCCGTGGCACTGCTTGTATTTTTTACCGGAACCACAAGGGCATGGATCATTACGACCAATTTTATTACCTTGGGTTGCAATCTTCGCTTCTGCTTCTGTCATTAAAGATTCAGCTTCAGCTTCATGGCTTAAATGCTGTTTCTTCGCCAGACGTTCAGCTTCTTCACGACGTTGTTGCTCTAACGCTTCAACTTCTTCCGGTAAACGTACTTGTACTTTTGACAAGGTACTGATCACTTCATATTTCAATGCTTCCAACATATTGGCAAACATACTGAAGGATTCACGTTTGTATTCTTGTTTTGGATCTTTTTGTGCATAGCCACGTAAATGGATACCTTGACGTAAATAGTCCATGGAAGCCAAATGCTCTTTCCATAATGTATCCAGCGTTTGCAACATAACGCCTTTTTCAAAATTACGCATTGCTTCAGAGCTAACGATCTCTTCTTTACGCTGGTAAATTTCAATCGCTTTTTCCATGATACGTTCGCGCAAAGTTTCTTCGTGAAGTTCAGGCTCTTTGTCTAACCACTCTTGAATTGGTAAGTCGAGGTCAAAATCGTTCACTAAACGTTTTTGCAGACCATCAATGTCCCACATTTCTTCCAGTGATTGAGGCGGAATATACGCATCAATAATAGTGGTAAAGACATCCTCACGAATACTGTCTACGGTTTCTTTAATATCGCCGCCATCCAGCAATTCATTACGCTGAGTATAGATAGCGCGACGTTGGTCACTTGCCACATCATCATACTCAAGTAATTGTTTACGAATATCAAAGTTACGGCTTTCAACTTTACGCTGGGCGTTAGCAATTGCTTTTGTGACCCAAGGGTGTTCGATAGCTTCGCCCGGTTTCATACCCAGTTTTTTCATCATCCCCGTTACACGGTCTGATGCGAAGATACGCATTAAAGCATCTTCCATTGACAGATAGAAACGTGATGAACCAGCATCACCTTGACGTCCCGCACGACCACGTAACTGGTTATCGATACGGCGAGATTCATGGCGTTCTGTGCCGATGATATGTAAACCACCAGCTGCTAACACTTCATCGTGACGAATTTTCCAGTTCGCTTTGATTTCATCAATTTGTTCTTGCGTTGGGTTCTCTAACGCAGCCACTTCTGACTGCCAGCTTCCCCCTAACATGATATCGGTACCACGACCCGCCATGTTAGTTGCGATGGTTACAGCGCTTTTTTGCCCCGCGTTAGCAATAATGTCAGCTTCCATTGCGTGGAATTTCGCATTCAATACGTTATGAGCAATTTTTGCTTTAGTCAGCGCATGAGAAATTAATTCAGATTTTTCAATCGAAATAGTACCAACCAGAACTGGCTGACCTTTGGCGGTTTTATCACGGATATCTTCAATAATTGCTTCAAATTTGTCTGCTTCAGTCATATAGACTAAGTCAGGCATGTCTTTACGAACCATTGGACGGTTAGTTGGGATAACAATCGTATCCAGCTTATAGATTGAGCTAAATTCGAATGCTTCGGTATCCGCAGTACCGGTCATACCCGCTAGTTTTTCGTATAGGCGGAAATAGTTCTGGAAAGTAATCGATGCTAATGTTTGGTTTTCATTATGGATCTCAACACCTTCTTTTGCTTCAACAGCTTGGTGCAGACCATCAGACCAACGACGCCCTTCCATTGTACGGCCAGTATGCTCGTCGACAATGATAACTTGGTTATCTTTAACAATATAATCAACATCACGAGTAAACAGCGCGTGGGCACGTAAACCGGCCATGACGTGGTGCATCAGCATGATGTTTGATGGTGAATAAAGCGATTCGCCTTCATCCATTAAACCTGCTTTTGCTAGTAATTCTTCAACGAGAACTAGACCGCGCTCTGTGATTGTTACCTGACGAGATTTTTCATCAACCGAGAAGTGACCTTCGCCTTGGAAAGTGTCCGAGTCTTCTTTTTCTTGGCGAACTAATTTCGGGATCAGTTTATCCACTTTAATATACAGGTCTGAGCTATCTTCCGCAGGACCAGAAATGATCAGTGGCGTACGCGCTTCATCGATAAGAATGGAGTCCACCTCATCCACTAATGCGTAATGCAATTTACGTTGAACGCGATCTTCAGGGCTAAATGCCATGTTGTCACGTAGATAGTCGAAACCAAACTCATTGTTGGTACCGTAAGTAATATCTTCCGCATAAGCTTGGCGCTTAGCAGGTGGAGCCATACCCGATAAGTTAATACCAACGGTTAAGCCTAAAAACTCGAATAATGGACGGTTATTTTCCGCATCTCGTTTTGCTAGGTAGTCGTTCACCGTAACAACGTGAACCCCTTTGCCTGATAATGCGTTAATGTATGCTGGTAGCGTTGCAGTTAGTGTTTTACCTTCACCTGTACGCATTTCTGCGATGCAGCGCTCGTTCAGTACCATACCACCGATTAACTGAACGTCGAAGTGACGCATACCAAAGACACGCTTACTTGCTTCACGCACTGTCGCAAACGCTTCAGGGATCATATTTTCAATACTTTCGCCTTGTTTTAAACGCTCACGAAATTCTACGGTTTTGGCTTTCAGCTCGTCATCCGATAATTTCTCAAACTCAGGCTCTAGCTTGTTAATTTTTTCCACTTCTTTACGCAGACGGCGCAGAGTACGGTCATTACGGCTACCAAATACTTTGGTTAATAATTTAGTTAACATATTTTTTCTCAGGTAAATCAATTAATTATTTGAATCGATGATTTTTGACACGATGAGAAACGACCCAATGGTAGGCTTAACATCGTTAAATGGATTTAAGCAAAAAAGGGCCCAGCCCGAATGCCGTGTACCTGAGCAACCCAAATCGCGGGCTGATAAACAGTAAAGAGAGGGTAGATATGTTCGCTAGCTTGAGTCGTTGCCACATCCCATTGTAAAGATCGCTGCGCTAACATTGCGTACAGCGTATCTAACATTAATTGAGGGGCAAATAGCGTCTCTTTTTGTAGCTTACTTTTATCGGTATCTTCATCTTCTGTCGCTGAAAAGGCAAAAGTCAGTTGGCGGATAACATTACGTACCGCATGCTGCTGCCAGTAGTTGACGGAGTAAGAAGATGAGGATGAAGAGCGTTGAGAATTCTGCTGAGCAAATAAGTTATCGAAAGCATTTACAGCTTGGCTTTGTCGATTGGCTGGCGCAGAATTAACTTGAGCCTGCTGAGATTCTGATAAGGCATTTAAAATTGTAGGCAAGCCAACACCCGTAGCCACAACACCTAATAACAGGTGGGACCAAAAGTATCGTCTACCTAAATGTCGCCAAAAATTTAAAATGCCCATCAAACTCTTATATAATTTATAGATTAAAGTATGATTCCCAATTATGTTCTGACATCTTTAGCAATCGCGTAAAATGAGAGTTCACAATGAGAGATAGTCATCCACAAGCACTTTTCGATGTTCTCGAAGAGTCTCTGGCAAAAACATCAAACACTTTACAAACTATTCAGCGAAATGCAAAAGCTATTCTAAAATTGAATCGTGTTGTAAAAAGTTTGCTGCCAGCGGAAATTAAACCCATGTGTCGGGTGGCAAACTACCGTAATAACATTATGGTTATCGAAGTGGCTAATGCCAGTTGGATGACCCGCCTTAACTATGAAAAAATAAACCTTCTTTCTGCATTAAGGTCGTCTATTCTACCATCTTTATCTTCCATCGACATCAGAATCAACCCCGATCTTATACGAAAATCTAAGCAAAATAGCTCATTGAATAAGCAATCAGTGAATCATAAAGAAAATCGTAATCAAAGAAAGATTAGTACGCAAACCGCTGAGCAGTTATTAAGATTAGCGAAAAAGAGTCCGAAGGGATTAAAAGAGAAGTTTGAGCGGCTGGCTGCATTAGCCGGAGAGAGTACTAATGCAACCAACAGAAAAGACTAACTCTGACTGGCAGAGATAGCCGCATAATAGAAACTATTATGCGAATACAGTCGAAGGCGCTTTGAATGCCATAGGTAATTCAGCTTCATCTTCAAAGGTGACCAGATCCCAAGCAGATTCTTTAGCCAGAACCGCTTGCAGCAATTTGTTATTCAGTGCGTGACCCGATTTGAATGCAGTGAATGCACCAATAATATTATGTCCACACATGAATAAGTCACCAATTGCATCGAGCATTTTGTGACGAACGAATTCATCTTCAAAGCGTAAACCATCTTCGTTGAGTACTTTATAGTCATCAACGACGATAGCACAGTCAAAACTACCGCCTAAGCATAGGCCTTTCGATTGCAGATATTCAATGTCACGCATGAAACCGAAAGTGCGCGCGCGGCTAATTTGGTTCACAAAAGATTCCGCAGAGAAATCCATTGCATAGCGTTGCGTGCTGCTATCAATTGCAGGGTGTTGAAAATCAATAGTGAAATCAAGGCTAAAGCCATTGTATGGAGACATTTCTGCCCACTTATCACCATCTTCAACACGTACAGTTTCTTTAATGCGTAAGAATTTCTTCGCACAATTTAATTCTTCAATACCGCCATCTAGCAGTAAGAAAACAAACGGTGCAGCACTGCCATCCATAATCGGGATTTCAGGCGCATTGACTTCAATAACAATGTTATCGATGCCTAATCCTGCTAAAGCAGCATTCAAATGTTCAACCGTCGAAATACGTACGTTATCTTCGTTGACTAAGCAAGTACATAACATCGTATCGCGAACTGATTTCGCATCTGCCGGAAAATCTACCGGTGGATTAAGGTCAGTACGACGGTAGATGACCCCGGTATTGGCCGGTGCCGGACGTAAAGTAAGCGTAACTTTCTTGCCGGTATGTAAACCAACACCAGTCGCTTTAATAATACGTTTAAGTGTCCGTTGTTTGATCATCGTATTTTCTCGCAATGTTATAAGTCCTACTGGCTATCTTAATTGATAACCAGTAGAAAATTTTAGCACAAAAAGCGGAAAAACCAATCTAATTAAAAATTAATCGGCCTGTTTACGCAAGAAAGCTGGGATATCTAAGTAATCCGGCTCTTTATTTACTTGTGTATTTTGGTCGTTAACGGCTTTTGCAGCTGGTTTTTCATCATTTAATGAAGACATGCTATTTTGCATTTGCTGATAGCGTTGCTCCATAGAAGCTTGTTGAGACATTTTATTGCTCACTAAAGTAATTTCTGGACGCTTGTCCATACCAATACCAGTAGCAACAACAGTCACGCGCAATTCTTCATGCATTTCTGGGTCTAAAGAGGTACCGATTACGACAGTCGCATTATCTGATGCGAATGCACGAATGGTATTACCCACTGTTTCAAACTCATCCAAGCGCAGGTCAAAACCAGCAGTGATGTTGACCAGAACACCGCGCGCACCAGACAGGTCGATATCTTCCAGAAGTGGGCTAGAAATTGCCATTTCAGCAGCTTCTTCCGCTCTATCTTCGCCACGAGCGACACCTGAACCCATCATCGCGTAGCCCATTTCTGACATCACAGTACGTACGTCAGCAAAGTCCACGTTCATTAAGCCTGGGCGAGTGATCAGCTCAGCGATACCTTGAACTGCACCTTTTAATACGTCGTTAGCCGCACCAAAAGCATCCAGTAAAGAGATACCACGACCAAGTACTTTCAGTAACTTGTCGTTAGGGATAGTGATCAGCGAGTCAACGTGCTTAGACAGCTCAGTGATACCCGCTTCCGCGAATGCCATACGTTTTTTGCCTTCGAAATTGAATGGCTTAGTCACGACAGCAACGGTTAGGATACCTAATTCTTTAGCCACTTCAGCAACGACTGGCGCTGCACCCGTACCAGTACCACCGCCCATGCCTGCAGCGATGAACACCATATCTGCGCCATCAAGAGCATTGCGCAGTGCTTCACGGTCTTCTTCTGCCGCATTACGGCCGACTTCTGGGTTTGCACCCGCACCCAGACCTTTAGTAATACCGGTACCGATCTGAATGGTTTGTCCGACTGCGGTTTTACGCAGGGCTTGTGCGTCGGTGTTGACTGCGAAGAATTCAACACCCTCGATGCGCTCGCGTACCATGTGTTCAACGGCATTTCCGCCGCCGCCGCCAACGCCGATGACTTTAATCACCGCATCGTTGGTTAGCTCCATTGGTTCAAACATAATGTCTCTCCGTTTTGTGCTTACTATTGAAGCTAATAATATGCTTCTAAATAAAAATTAAAATTCTTTTCTCAGCCAGCTGGTGAGCTTACTAAACCACCCGCTAACTGAAGCACGTTTTTCCGTCTCGGTATCATCGCCAAGGTGGCTTTCTTTACCGTAATGCAGAAGCCCTACCGCTGTGGAGTAGTACGGCTCCTGAGCATAATCCGTTAATCCTGTTATATTAAGTGGGGTACCGATTCTGACCTGTGTATGGAACACTTTTTGAGCGCATTCAACTAGCCCATCAATCTGTGCTGCCCCACCCGTCAAAACTATCCCTGCCGCTAAGTGGTGTTTGACACCTTGCTGGCGTAACTGTTCCTGTAAATTTAAAATTTCTTCATTCACTAAATTTAACAGCTCAGTATACCGTGGCTCAATCACTTCCGCTAAGGTTTGACGCTGTAAACTTCTCGGTGGACGACCGCCAACACTCGGTACTTCCACCGTTTCATCTTTACTCACAATCGAACCGACTGCACAACCGTGACGCACTTTAATCGCTTCGGCATCTGTTGGCGGCGTACCAAATGCGTAAGCGATATCACTTGTCACCACATTACCTGCATATGGGATCACTTTGGTATGACGCAAAGCACCACCCGTATATACTGCCATGTCCATTGTGCCGCCACCGACATCAACAACACAGACACCTAATTCGCGCTCATCTTCAGTCAACACACTGTAGCTTGCAGCAAGACCGGCAAAAATAAGCTGATCAACTTTTAACCCGCAACGCTCAACAGCTTTCACAATGTTCTTTGCCATATCGTTATGGCAAGTGATCAGATGAACTTTAGCTTGCATACGAACACCAGAAAGACCGACTGGATTTTTAATGCCTTCTTGGTAGTCAATCGCGAATTCTTGCGGGATAACATGCAAAATTCGGTGTTCGTCTTTAACTCGGACAGATTTCGCCGTATGAACGACGCTGTCTACGTCTTCTTGTGTCACTTCTTCTTCTGAAATTGGCACCATACCAATTTCATTTTGGCAGCTCACATGTTTACCTGATAATGCAAGGTAAACAGAAGAAATTTGGCAATCTGCCATTAATTCAGCTTGGTCAATCGCTCTTTGGACGCATTTAACAACCGACTCAAGATCGTTAACGCCACCTTTGTCCATTCCGCGAGATGGACAGCTTCCCACCCCAATAATATTAACCATACCATCGGGCAGAATTTCTCCTACAAGGGCTGACACCTTGGAAGTTCCAATTTCAAGGCCTACCACTAATTTTCTGTCCGTTGCTTTAATCATTTGCTTCTGCCTATCTGCCTAATTTGAGTTATTAGCAATTTGTCTTATTGGAAGCCTTGCGGTGCGTCAACTAATAGAGGAGCCCACCCCACCGCTGCCCCACTGGTATAACGCAAATCAACATAGTCGACGCGTTTATCAGTCGTTTGCTGTAAGAGCGGATAAAGCTCGAGAAAACGGTTTAACCGCTCTAACACATCTTTTTTCCCAAGTTCGACTCTTACATCATTATCTAAAATAATCTGCCATGCATGGCGCGCTGTCATAGAAACGGATTTTAGTTTCAAGTTATTTTTCGCCAAAATACCACTTAGCACAGCAAATTCTTTCAAAACCTCTGTTTGGCTTCCTTGCGGACCATACAGCAACACATAATCGCCTTTACCATTTTGACTTGGTGGAAGGGTAAATACGCGCCCTTCTTGGTCGACCATGTTTTGGTCATTCCATCTTGCGTAGGGTTTGTACTCCGCAATATGGATTTTTAATTCATCCGGCCACTGTTTACGCACTGTCACTTGGCGTATCCACGGCATCATACTGATTTGGTTTTGAATCGCATTCACATCCACCGTCATAAAGGTTCCCGGCTGACCTAATGACAAAATTGCCTTTCGCACATCGTCATTGGTGGTGTAGTTACGCTCTCCCGTTAATATCAGTTTGGACATTGGCAGCCTATCGGCATCCTTCATCCAATTCATCACAGTCCAGCCGCTCCACACAATGGTGCCGACAACCATCAGGAAGAAAATCAATCCACCCAGAAAAGCCCCATTACTTGGTCTTGAGCGCGGATCTTCATCTTGCTGACCGCTATTGTGATTATGATGCCTTACGTTTAACGCTGCCTGTGACATATCAACTAGCCAATTCCAAAATACGTACCACTAACTGCGAAAAATCCAAACCTGCTTGACGCGCAGCCATTGGAACTAAACTGTGACTGGTCATTCCTGGCGAAGTATTTACTTCGAGCAAATAGAATTCCCCGTCACTATCTTGCATCACATCAACCCGTCCCCAGCCACGACAGCCTACCGCTTGATAAGCTTGCATTGCGATATCTGCCAGTTTCGCTTCAAGGTTGCTTGTTAATCCACTTGGGCAGAAATATTGAGTCTCATCGGACAAATATTTTGCTTCATAATCATAGAAAATACCCGGTGGCTGAATACGAATCGAAGGCAAAACTTCGTCCCCCAGTACCGCTACCGTATACTCAGGACCACTTAACCACTTTTCAATCAACAATGTATCGTCAAATTGGAAAGCAAGCTCAATGGCTTCTGGCAGTGCATCCAGAGCATCAACTTTGCTCATTCCAACACTGGAACCTTCCAAACTCGGTTTAACGATAAGTGGCAGTCCTAAGTGCTTAACTTGCTGAGCTAACTGCTCTTTTTTAATATTAGTATATTTCTGCTTGTTAAGTGAAATATATGGAGAAACACTTAGTCCAGCACCTTGCCAAAGTTGTTTGGTGCGTAGTTTATCCATACTCAGTGCAGATGCCATTACGCCACTGCCGGTGTATGGAAGCCCCAGAAACTCAAGCATTCCTTGGATCGTACCGTCTTCCCCGCCACGACCATGTAAGGCGATAAACGCTTTATCAAACCCAGCTTCTTTTAATGTCACAACAGGAAAATCTTGGGTATCAATTGGATGTGCATCAACGCCCGCTTGGCGTAATCCCGCCAATACAGCATTGCCAGACTGAAGTGACACTTCACGTTCAGCAGATGTGCCGCCAAAGAGAACCGCGATTTTTTCTGTCATGCTTATTCCTCAACCATCGGTGGCTGTAATTTCGTTTCTGCTAGGTTTTTGGCTATTTTACCAATATTTCCTGCGCCTTGAACTAAAATTAAGTCGTTATCATCAAGAACTTGTGCCAGCATATGTGAAACTTGTTCAGGTTCTGCCACAAAAATAGGGTCAACCTGCCCACGACCGCGGATTGTACGACATAATGAGCGGCTATCAGCTCCTGGAACTGGCTTCTCACCCGCAGAATAAACTTCCAGCATTAGCAAGACATCTACCTGCCCTAGCACGTTTGCGAAATCATCGTATAAGTCACGAGTACGCGTATAACGATGAGGCTGGAAAACCATAACGATACGTTTATCTGGCCAGCCTGCTCGAGCGGCTTTAATCGTGGCATCCACTTCTGTTGGATGGTGACCATAGTCATCCACCAGCATCACTTCGCCTTCTTTACCATTCACATTACGCAGCGCGTAGTTACCTAGGAAATCGAAACGACGACCTGTCCCTTGGAATTCCACGAGTGCGGACAGAATGTGTAAATCGTCGATGCCTTCTTCGGTTGCTACCGCAACCGCTGCCGTTGCATTGAGCGCATTGTGGCGACCAGGTGCATTTAGCACAACAGTTAATTCTGGCATGCCTTCACGAGCAATCGTGAAAAAGCCTTGATTCCCTTTTTGCTCGTACTTGGTGATACGAACATCCGCATCGTCACTAAAGCCGTAAGTGGTAATGTAACGACCGATTTTTGGTAATAATGAGCGGATCACTGGGTCATCGATACACATCACTGCACGGCCATAGAATGGCAAGTTATGCAGGAAGTTGATGAAGGTATCTGTCAGGTTTTCAAAATTGCCCTGATAGGTATCCATGTGATCAGCTTCAATATTTGTCACAACTGCAACAAGTGGCTGTAAATGCAAAAATGATGCATCACTTTCGTCCGCTTCAGCGATTAAATAACGGCTGCTACCTAAGCGAGCATGAGTTCCCGCTGATTTCACTAATCCGCCATTCACAAATGTTGGGTCTAAGCCCGCTTGAGCGTAGATCCCAGAAATCATTGCCGTTGTCGTTGTTTTACCGTGAGTTCCCGCCACTGCGATACCATGACGGTAACGCATTAATTCAGCCAGCATTTCAGCACGGCGAATCACTGGGATACGCAGCTCTTTTGCAGCTTGAATTTCAGGGTTCTCTGCAGAAATAGCCGTAGAAACGACTACCACACTTGCATTTTCAACGTTTTCAGGACGATGGTTAAAATAGATAGTGGCGCCTAACTCAGTCAGTTGCTGAGTCACTGCATTAGGTGCTAAATCTGAACCACTAATTTCATAACCTTCGTTAGCCAACACTTCAGCGATACCACCCATGCCAGCACCACCGATGCCGACAAAATGAATGTGCCGTACTCTACGCATTTCTGGCACCGATGTTCTTAATTTCGCTAACTGTTGTGTATTCACTGTATTTCGCTTCTCTATAAATTCTGTCTACATTCTATTTTGTATGGTCAGGCTATTTCGCAACATCGCAAATAACCGCCGCAACACGTTCGGTTGCATCCGTGATGGCACAGCTATAGGCTTTATCTGCCATCGACAATAATTCGGCTCTATCCCACTTGTTGAGTAACTCAACAACAGCTTCGGGTGTAAATTGCGGTTGTTCAATAATCTTCGCAGCCCCTGCTTGTTCTAAAGGCAGTGCATTCCAATATTGTTGGCGGTCTTTATGCTGGAAAGGAACAAAAATCGCAGGTAAACCTGCCGCAGCTATCTCACTGACAGTTAATGCACCTGAACGACAAACCACAATATCAGCCCATGCGTAAGCTTGCGCCATATCATCAATAAATTCAGTCACTTTAAACTCAGAATTGCCTGAATTTTGCAAGCAATCATTATACAGTGCTTCTGTCGATTCCTTACTGCCTTTTCCAGCCTGATGCCAGATATTTAACTGTTTGCTCACATTTCCAGCGACTACAGGCATGACTTGATTTAAAATTCGTGCCCCTTGGCTACCACCTACAACTAATACGCGTATCGCGCCTTCACGACCAGCTAAGCGCTCTTGTGGCGCCGGCAATGCCAATACATCTTCACGCACAGGGTTACCTACAACGGGTGCCTCAGGGAATGCGCCAGGGAAAGCTTGTAAAACACGTTTAGCGATTTTTGATAACCATTTATTGGTTAATCCCGCGATCCCATTTTGTTCATGGAGAACAACAGGGACGCCACATTGCCAAGCCGCGATACCGCCGGGGCCAGATACATAGCCGCCCATACCAAGAACGGCATCAGGTTGATAGCGCTGAATAATCGCTTTCGCTTGGCGAATGGCTTTATAGATACGCCAAGGTGCACCAATTAATGCACCAATGCCTTTGCCTCTTAAACCCGAGATCTGAATAAACTCAATATCAATACCGTGTTTCGGTACTAAGGTGGCTTCCATGCGATCCGCAGTACCTAACCAGCGAATTTCCCAACCTTGAGCCTGCAAATAATGCGCCACAGCTAAGCCGGGAAAAACGTGTCCCCCAGTTCCGCCTGCCATAACGAGTAATTTTTTTGCCTGACTCATTTGGAACTCCTTACAAACGCCTGAGCTTTCTCAAGTCGTGTTTCATAATCAATTCTAAGTAACACAGCGATCGCCGCTGACATCACTAATAAACTCGACCCCCCGTAACTGATTAACGGGAGTGTTAAACCTTTCGTTGGCAACATGCCTGCCGCAGCTCCCACGTTAACCAATGCTTGGAAGGTAAACCAAATACCGATGGCACACGCGAGATATCCACCAAATAATTGCTTTGTCAGTAGCGCTCTACGTCCTACCATCATCGCTCTAAACGCCAGCATGAATACCATCAGTAACACCAGAACCACACCTACATAACCCAGCTCTTCAGCTAGTACGGAGAAAATAAAGTCAGTGTGTGCTTCCGGTAAATATTCTAATTTCTGTACTGAGTTGCCCAGACCTTGACCAAGTAGCTCGCCTCGACCAAACGCCATCAAAGATTGCGTTAACTGATAGCCACTACCAAACGGGTCATCCCACGGGTTTAAGAAGGATGTCACGCGGCGCAAACGATACGGTTCAAAGACAATCAAAGCCAGTACGCCTACACCACAAGCCGCGATACCGATGATAAACGGCGCTAAACGCGCACCGGCTAAAAACAGCAACCCTAACGTAGTCACAACCAGTACAACTACCGTTCCTAAGTCTGGCTGCAACAGCAGCAATAACGCCATCATGATCAAAATACACATCGGTTTTACGAAGCCGAAAAACTTGGTGCGCACTTCATCTGACTTACGAACTAAATAGCTGGAAACGTAACAAAACAACGCGAATTTCGAAATTTCTGCGGGCTGAATTTTCACAATACCGATGTCAATCCAACGTGATGCCCCGTTGACAGAACTACCAGCCACCAGCACCACTGCCAGCATGCCCAATGCGCCCATCAGCAAAATAAAACTGTATTTTTCCCATGTTGCCATCGAGACCCGCATTACCCCTAAAACCAGAAGAAATGCGACGACCAAATACACCACGTCACGCTTAGCAAAATAGAATGGGTCATCCGTTAATCGTTGTCCTACAGGCATCGATGCGGAGGTCACCATAATGAAGCCGATTGCCGCCAGACCGAATGCTAACCAAACCAATGTACGGTCGTAGAGCGTCGTGCCTGAAATCACGCCATTCTTTTCACCGATGATCCAGTTTTTTAAACGCAAAGCACCCGGTATGGTCATTAACCTAACTCCTTAGCGAGTTGAGCAAAAACATCACCTCGCTGCTCAAAACTTTTGAACTGATCTAAGCTGGCACATGCAGGGGATAACAGCACCATATCGCCCGATTTTAACAACGGCGCAATTTGGCGCATACTCTGTTCCATCGTATCTGTCAGCACAGATTTTTCTGGTGCGAGTTCCGCTAATTGCTGACCGTCACGACCAAAACAATATAAACGGTAGTTATCTGCCGAAATGTATTCTTTGAGCGGAGAAAAATCAGCTGATTTGCCATCACCACCCAACAATAAGTAAATGTTACCATCCACATGTAACCCATTGAGTGCAGCTTCTGTACTGCCCACATTGGTCGCCTTCGAGTCGTTGATCCAACGCACACCTCGGTTGAAAAAGACCAACTGGAAGCGATGAACTAAACCGGCATACTCTTTTAAGACTTTAAGGCTCGCATCACGCGGGATTGCCACTGTATCAGCTAAGGCTAATGCAGCCAGTGCATTCATATAGTTATGCTGCCCAGTCAGATGCATTTGCGCCACATCCAACACCTCTTCACCTTGAGCAACTAAGACACGTTTTTGCGTATCAAAGTAGTAATCACCGCTATTTAAACCAAAACTGGTGTATTGGCTAACACTCTGGTCATGTGGGAGCGTTAGCGGGTCTTGCGCGTTCACAATACAGTGTTGCGCATTATCATAAATACGTAATTTTGCTGCGCGATATTGCTCAAGCCCCAATGGATAGCGATCCATATGATCTTCAGTCACATTCAACACGGTAGCAGCTGCTGCACGTAGGCTAGATGTAGTTTCCAATTGGAAGCTAGACAGTTCCAACACAAACAGGCTATGCCCTTGATTGAGCAAAGAAACTGCAGGAATACCAATATTCCCGCCCACACCAACGGAAATTCCAGCTGCTTTCGCCATTTCTCCCACAAGGGAAGTTACCGTGCTTTTACCATTAGAACCTGTGATTGCGACAATCGGCGCATCCGCCTCACGGCAGAACAGCTCAATATCTCCCACAATTTCAATACCGTTGCTTGCAGCTTCCTGTAACTGTGGCGTTGCTAACGCAATGCCTGGGCTGGCAACAATCAGATCCGCTTGTTGCAGCCATTCATTATTTAAGCTGCCACTATGACAAACAACATTCTCAGGCAGTTTATCAACACCAGGTGGCACAGCGCGGGTATCCATCACGCGAGGAACAACCCCACGAGCAAGGAAAAAGTCAACGCAGGAAAGCCCGGTTAAACCTAAGCCGATAATCACTACGTTTTTACCCTGATACTGCTGAGCCTGTGAACCAATCATCTTAACGCACCTTCAATGTTGCTAGTCCAATCAGAACTAACATGAGAGAGATAATCCAGAAACGCACGATAACGCGTGGTTCCGGCCAACCTTTCAATTCATAGTGATGGTGAATTGGTGCCATACGGAAAATTCGTTGACCACGTAATTTGAAGGAGCCAACTTGTAAAATCACCGACAGTGTTTCAACCACAAACACACCGCCCATGATCACTAATAAGAATTCTTGGCGCAGTAAAACAGCGATAGTTCCTAATGCTCCACCTAATGCCAAAGAGCCTACATCACCCATAAATACTTGTGCTGGGTAGGTGTTGAACCATAAGAAGCCTAAGCCTGCCCCAACAATCGCCGTACACACAATCACTAATTCCCCCGCGTGCGGTAAGAATGGAATGTGTAAATAGTTAGCAAAGTTAACGTTACCCGTTGCCCATGCGACTAATGCAAAACCTGCGGCAACAAACACGGTTGGCATAATCGCTAAACCGTCTAACCCATCGGTTAAGTTAACGGCGTTACTGGTTCCAACGATAACGAAGTAAGCCAGTAAAATGTACAGCACACCTAATTGCGGCATCACATCTTTAAAGAATGGAACCACTAACTGAGTTGCTGGTGTATCTTTACCAATCGCATACATAGAGAATGCAACAACGAGCGCCAATACTGATTGCCAGAAGTATTTCCAACGTGCAATCAAACCACGGGTGTCTTTTCGAACGACTTTGCGGTAATCATCAACAAAACCAACAATACCGTAGCCCACTAAAACCAGCAGCACACACCAGACGTATGGATTATCCAAACGCGCCCATAACAGCACTGACATGCAGATAGAAAATAGGATTAAAATCCCACCCATCGTTGGCGTGCCACGTTTACTAAAGTGAGATTCAGGGCCCTCGTTACGTACCACTTGCCCAATTTGCATTTTTTGCAAATAAGCTATCAGGTGCGGCCCCATCCACAGAGCAATAACTAATGCTGTCAGCAAACCGACAATGGCTCTGAACGTCAAATAGGAGAAGACGTTAAAAGCAGAAAATTTATGAACCAATAATTCGGCTAACCAGACTAACATTCGAAGCACTCCTTCAATGCATTCACGACATCTTCCATCGCGGAGCTGCGTGAACCTTTAACTAAAATAGAAACAACATCATTCTGCTGTGCTAGCGGAATTAGTCGGGTTAATAAATCTTGTTTCGCGGTAAAATGCTCACCACGTTCGCTAGATTGGCTAATGATTTCGCTTAACTGTCCAACACTAAGAACTTTATCCAAACCCGCTTGCTTCGCGGCTAAACCAACACGTTCGTGGCACTCATGGGCATAATCACCAAGCTCCCCCATGTCACCGACAACCAAAATGCGATAGCCCGGCATTTTCGCCAGCACATTAATCGCTGCAATCATCGAACCATCATTGGCATTATAGGTATCGTCCAGTACGACTTTCGTCTCACTTAAACTCACTGGGAATAAACGCCCAGGTACCGCTTTCGTGGTAGCTATACCTTGTTTGATATCTTCTAAGGTTGCTCCCACAGAAATGGCTAATGCACTTGCCGCTAAAACATTGGCAATGTTATGTACACCCGGTAATGGCAATGTGATCTCAACCTGCCCTACCGGCGTATGTAGCGTAAAATCAGTTGTCAGCTGTTTGATTTGAATATCTGAAGGATAGAAATCCGCTTTTTCAGTCAGCGAGTAATACCAAATGGTTTGACGAGGGTTAAATTGCCACTTATCCGAGTAGCTATCTAAGTTCACAATCGCCGTGCCTTCATCTGGCAGACCTTGGTAGATTTCACCTTTGGCTTTAGCAACGCCTTCTGGGGAACCAAAACCAGCAAGATGCGCACCAAATAAGTTATTCACTAATGCAGTTTCTGGCTTAACGATATTGGTTGTGTATTCAATTTCATGTGGGTGATTAGCCCCCATTTCGATCACGGCAAATTGGTATTCATCCGTTAAACGGAACAGCGTCAGTGGAACACCAATATCATTATTCAAGTTACCTGCGGTATATAAGGTTTTACCGCGTTGCGCCAGAATCGAGGCAGTCATCTCTTTCACGGATGTTTTGCCGGAAGAGCCAGTCAACCCAACCACTCTCGCTTTAGATTGTTGGCGAACCCAAGCGGCGATTTGCCCCATCGCGATACGCGTATCTTCAACAATCACCTGTGGGCAGCTCACTTCCAGTTGATGGTCAACTAACAGTGCTGCGGCACCCGCATCCACCACTTGAGCGGCAAAATCATGGGCATCAAAACGCTCGCCTTTTAAGGCAATAAACAGGCAGCTAGCATCGATTTTACGGCTATCGGTACTCACGTTTAATAACGCTAATTCGTTATTGCTCGCTTTTTCAATACGACCGTGAGTGATTTGTGCCAGCTGGGTTAAGGTCATCGGGATCATGCCATCACCCCCAACAATCTTGCGACAGTCAAGCGGTCTGAATAATCTAAACGGCGAGAACCAATAATTTGATAATCTTCATGACCTTTACCCGCCACTAAAATCACATCATCAGGTTGTGCTTGTAAGATAGTGTTGGTAACGGCTTCTGGGCGCCCTGGGATCGCAAATACGCGGCTAGAATCCAAAATACCCGCCATGATGTCGTTGATAATATCCAGCGGATCTTCGCTGCGAGGGTTATCGTCGGTGATCACGACTTTATCAGCGTATTGTTCAGCAGAAGCACCCATCAGAGGGCGTTTGCCTTTATCTCTATCACCGCCACAACCAAAGACACACCACAACTTGCCTTTACAATGTAAACGCGCAGCCGCTAACGCTTTTTCTAATGCGTCAGGGGTATGAGCATAATCCACAACCACAGTTGGTTTGCCTGCAACGCTGAAAACTTCCATACGGCCACAGACTGGCATTAATGCGCCGGTTGTCGCTAAAAGCTTCTCTAATGGATAATCCATCATCAATAGCGTCGCCATCGCCAGCAATAAGTTGCTTACGTTAAACGCCCCCATTAATGGGCTTTCAAACGAACCTTCACCCCAACTTGACATGAAATGAATAGTTGCGCCTTTATCGTGATAATCCACGTCGGTGGCTTTTAACCATGGACCTTGCCAGTTAGCTGGAATACGATTCTCCATCGTCACCGCACAAGCTTGCGGCAAACGCTGCAACCACTTCAGCCCGACTTCATCATCAGCATTAATAATTTGAGTTTTGGTTTGATGAGTAGAAAACAGTAACCATTTAGCGGCTTCATAGTTAGCCATATCACCATGATAATCAAGATGATCACGGCTTAAGTTAGTGAACACTGCCGCATCAAATTGCAGCGCAGCAACACGACCTTGCACCAAGCCATGAGAAGAAACTTCCATCGCCGTCAACGTCGCTTTTTTATTCAGTAATTGAGTCAGTTCTAATTGGATATCAACAGCGGAGCCTGTGGTGTTCTCGCTTGGAGAAACTTGCCCCAGTAGCCCATTACCTACCGTTCCCATCACTGCTGATGTTTCGCCTAATCCTTTTGCCCATTGCGCAATTAATTGCGTGGTGGTGGTCTTACCGTTGGTCCCCGTCACACCCACTAATTTCATTTGGGATGAAGGTTGATGGTAAAACTCACCCGCTAATGCGGATAAACGATTGTTTAGGTCGTTAAGATAAATGACAGGCACACCATGAATAAAGCGAATTTCGCCTTCTTCTGCTTCGCCTTGTGCTTCTGCGATAACCGCAGAAACCCCTTGTGCGATAGCTTGAGGAATATAGTGTCTACCATCTGACTGATGGCCTTTTATAGCAATAAACAGATCGCCCGCGGCAGCCTTTCGACTGTCTAGCGTCATCTCTCGTAAAGAGATATTTGTTGTACTCACACCAAATGGGGCGAGGAGTTCACAAAGATTACGATCTGCCACTTTTAACCTCTTTTTGACTGTTCACGATTTCACTTTTATCGTCTGTTTGCAATGCATCAGGCTCGACGTTCATGAGACGTAAAACCCCGCCCATGATAGAACCAAAGATAGGTGCAGATACTGCACCTCCGTAGTACTTACCGGCTTTTGGATCGTTGATTAACACAACGAGGGCATAGCGCGGGTTGCTTGCGGGAGCAACCCCTGCGGTATAAGCGATATATTCATTGATATAGCGCCCTTCAGGTCCGACTTTTTTCGCGGTACCTGTTTTAATTGCAATACGATAGCCTTTAATTGCGGCACGTGTTCCCCCGCCACCTGGCAGAGCAACACTTTCCATCATATGCACAACGGTGCGCATTATTGGCTCAGGAAACACTCGCGTCCCCGGAACAGGCGGGTCGACTTTAGTAATCGATAACGGGCGATATATCCCAAAACTACCGATCGTTGCATAGGCACGCGCAAGTTGTAATGGAGTCACCATCTGCCCGTACCCGAAAGAAAAGGTGGCCCTTTCTAAATCTGACCACCGTGTTTTTTTACTTGGAAAGATGCCACTACTTTCCCCGACTAACCCCAGATTAGTCGGCTTGCCAAACCCAAAGCGGCTATACACGTCCACCAGCTCTGTAGCAGGCATCGCTAACGCTAATTTTGAAACACCAACGTTACTCGACTTCTGTAAAATACCCGTAATGGATAACTCTGCGTAACGCGCAACGTCTTTGATTTCATGACCATTAACGCGGTACGGATAGGTATTTAATACGGTATTTTCTTTTATAATTTTGTTTTGTAGCGCACTCATGACGACAAGTGGCTTCACGGTTGAACCCGGTTCAAAAATATCCGTGATAGCACGGTTACGCATAAAATCCATCGGCGTACCCGCGAGATTATTTGGGTTATAGGATGGACTGTTTGCCATCGCTAAAATTTCCCCAGTATTCACATCCACCAGGATTGCCACACCGGACTCAGCTTTGTTCTCTTGAACGCCTTTCGTCAGCTCGCGATACACAATAGATTGAATACGCTCATCAATACTGAGCATCAAATTATGTGCTGCTTGGCTATCGACGGAAGAGACGGTCTCAATCACGCGTCCATTACGATCTTTACGTACCGTACGTTCACCCGGAGAGCCTTTTAACCAACGGTTAAAGCTTTTTTCTACCCCTTCAATGCCTTCACCATCGATATTTGTTACGCCTAATAAGTGGGCTGTAACCGGACCTGATGGGTAATATCGGCGAGATTCTTTACGTAAATAGATCCCCGGAACTTTTAGTTTGCGGACATATTCACCGATGGAGGGGTTAACTTGACGAGCGAGGTAAACAAAGCGCCCTTTCGGGTTAGCAGAAATTTTGGTGGTGATTTGTTCAAGAGGAATATCTAATGCATCGGCGAGCGCTTTCCAGTGTTCATCGTTACTTACGCCGCCTTTTTCAAAGACTTCTTTAGGATCAGCCCAGATAGCGTTAACCGGAACACTGACTGCTAATTGGCGACCTTCACGGTCACTGATCATTCCTCGAGCCGTTGATACTTCTTGAACGCGAAGGGAGCGCATATCTCCCTCTTTAACCAGTTTTTCAGGGGCAATAATTTGTAGGTACGCAACGCGAGTCAACAACCCTGCTAGTGCCAACCCAATACATCCACACAACAAAACAAAACGCCAGCGAACAAAGCTGGTGACTTCTTCTGTTTTCTTGTTCTTAGCGGGTTTGGTTGCTTTCATTCTTAACCTTCGTTATTGCTTGGAAACAATAATGTTTTCTTGGGATGGCTCCACATGAACCATTTGTAATTTCTCAACAGATAAACGCTCAACACGGCTGTGACTGGCTAACGCATTCTCTTCAAGAATCAAGTTTCGCCATTCGATATCGAGAAAATCTTTTTCTTCGTACAACTTATCTTTGGCGGCGGTCAGCAGTCGTGTTTCATGAGCGGTGGTCACCACAAACACAGCGCTAATCACTATCGCGGCTAGCAAAATCATCGGAATAATTCCGTAACGAAATAAATCGCGACCGATGACTCTGGCTAAACTGTGTCTTTCTGGTGTCATTACTCTACCGCTCTCTCTGCAAAACGTAACACCGAGCTACGTGCTCGTGGGTTTTCGTCAACTTCAATCTCGGAAGGCTTCATTTTGCCTAATGCGCGTAATTTAGCGGCACCTAGCTCTTTAATTTGCGCTTCTGTCAGCGGGATCCCCGCAGGAACAGAAGGTCCGGTACTGTTTTGACGAATAAAGCGTTTTACTAATCTGTCTTCCAATGAATGGAAACTGATTACGGATAAACGCCCTTCAGGTGCTAAAACAGACATCGCACCATTTAATGCTTTCTCAATCTCTTCCAGCTCGCTATTGATATAAATACGAATCGCTTGGAAGCTGCGGGTTGCTGGGTGCTTATGTCGGTCTTTAATCGGACTGACTTTGGCAATCAGCTCGGCCAAATGACGCGTACGCGTTAGCGGCTCTTCTTCTGGATTATGGTTACGCTCAACGATGGCTCTTGCGATGCGCTTTGCAAAACGCTCTTCACCAAATGTTTTTAATACCCATGCGATGTCGTCAGCTTCTGCCGTCATCAGCCATTGCTGCGCTGATTGACCACGCGTTGGGTCCATTCGCATATCCAGTGGTCCATCACGCATAAATGAGAATCCACGCTCTGGGTCATCTAACTGCGGCGAAGAGACACCGAGATCCAGCAACACACCATCAATCTTGCCCACTAAGCCTTCTTCTTCCACATAATCTGCAATTGCTGAAAATGGGCCATGCTTAATCATAAAACGTGGGTCATCAATTCCTTGAGCGGCTTTAATCGCCTCTGGGTCACGGTCAATGGCAATCAAGCGACCTTGCTCTCCCAGTTGGCTTAAAATCAAGCGAGAGTGTCCACCGCGACCAAATGTGCCATCAATATAGATACCATTTGGTTTAAGATTTAAGCCGTTCACTGCTTCATCGAGCAGTACTGTTACATGTTTAAATTGCTGCTGTGTCATTGTTATAGTGACAAATCCTGTAGACGGGCGGACAGCGGTTCGTCGGCTAGACGCTCAGCAGCGATGTCATTTTCCACTTGCTGGTACCACATCTGTTCATCCCAAATTTCAAATTTATTTATTTGGCCCACCAACATGACCTCTTTTGTTAGCCCTGCGTGTTGACGCAGCGTGCTAGCTAGCAAAAGACGTCCTGCATTGTCTATCTGACATTCACTGGCATGACCAAGTAAAAGGCGCTGTACTCGACGTTCTGCGGGATTCATGGTGGATAACTTAGATAGTTTTTCCTCAATGATTTCCCATTCGGGTAAGGTATAAAGCAGCAGGCATGGCTGGTGAAGGTCAATGGTACATACCATTTGCCCTTTCGATTCCTCGCTCAGCATTCCTCGATAACGAGTAGGCACGGTTAGCCGCCCTTTGCTGTCGAGATTAACCAGTGTAGCCCCACGAAACATACCTGATTTTTCCCCTTTATTTCCAACTGCCCCACTTTACCCCACAATTCTCCACTTATAAAGTTTACGAATGGTATGAAAACGTTGTCAAGCCAGCCGCACGTAGCTTTAGCTTTATTTACAGAACGTTTTAGAAAAGAAAAAGTGGGAAAAAATCTTACTTGGAAAGAAAAAGAGAAATAACGAGTTGATATAATTCACTTATTTATAAAACGCAGGTAAAACATATTTAAATCTATTTCATTGCTGCAAAATCATACAAATTTGAGTAAATGATATATACGTCTCATTTTTAATCAGTTTATTTCGTGTCTATTTTTTACCTTTTGATCATCATTTATTGATGATTATTTAAACAAAACTACCAAATAATACGTATTTCAATATAAAATCATTATATTTCAACACATTAAATAACTGTTTTAATTCACAGTGTTATTTTGCTGACAATAATTTGCTCATTGTATTTATCGGTTTTTTTATGGGTAAATAAAAAATTAATTTGTCAAAAAAACAATCGATGCAAAATAATCAAAAAAAGTATTAGGAAAACTCCTAAAGTGAAATATTTACAGGATAACGCAATAAAAAAAATCGCAATCACCCATAAATTTCACCAAAAAAAAGCCCCTAATAGATAGGGGCGGATATATTACTAAGAATCTTGGTTAACATCACTAACTATTAAACTGGTTTTTTCACCATTGGGTAAGGTTTATCCACTACTGTTTGCGACCTAAACTACCACGGCGACATAAGTCCCTGCGAATTCGACGAATTCCAGTTTCTGGCTTCTGCTTCTCATCTAGGCTGGCTAATACCAATTCTAAAATACGCTCTGCGATA
This sequence comes from Providencia sp. wls1916, assembly GCF_009706585.1. NCBI lineage: Bacteria > Pseudomonadati > Pseudomonadota > Gammaproteobacteria > Enterobacterales > Morganellaceae > Providencia > Providencia sp. wls1916. The sequence goes on along the minus strand of NZ_WLUL01000011.1, from coordinate 83,181 downwards.
TCGCGGTGACGCTGAGCAAGAGACAGCACAGGGCAACCGAGGAAATCCAGCAATTCGTTATCACCAAAAGTACTGATAACCATATTTTCGGGTAACCGACCATTGCGTTTCAATGCCACATCCAACACGCCTTGCAGCAAAGAAAATGACGTTGTAAATAACGCATCCGGCATCGCGTTACCGCTATCTAGCCAATGAGAGAAAACATCTGCTGCAGCATCGCGCTCATAACTATTGGCGTAGAGATAATTGACTTCACGAGAGTCCCCTTCCCATGCCTTACGGAAACCTTGCTCACGTAAATAGCTAACAGAAAGTTCAGGTAATGCCCCGAGATACAAGACCGATTCAGCTGAGAATTTTCGTAATTCTTTAGAGATCATCAGCGCATCTTCTTGGTCATCACCGACCACGCTAATGAAATGCTCTTTTTCTAATGCTCTATCCAGCGCGATGATAGGTAGTGAACGGTTTGCCCAACGCTGATAAAACGGATGTTCAGGAGGTAACGCGGTAGACACAATAATCGCGTCAACTTGGCGCTGAAGCAAATGTTCCACGCAACGAATTTCGTTGTCAGGTTGGTCTTCTGAACACGCAATTAAAAGCTGATATCCGCGCTGACGAGCCTGTCTCTCCAGATAATTGGCTATACGGGTATAGCTCGTATTTTCAAGATCAGGGATCACCAACCCGATAGAGCGAGTGCGACCTGCGCGTAACCCTGCAGCGACTGCGTTTGGATGGTAATTGTGCTCTCTGACGACTGCCATCACTTTTTCTACAGTTTTATCGCTGACTCGATACTGCTTGGCCTTGCCGTTGATCACATAACTAGCCGTTGTGCGGGAAACACCCGCTAGACGGGCTATCTCATCCAGTTTCACGTTAACCTCTTTGCAATTTGGGAAACAGCCCCGAGTCATTCGGGGCTTTAATCCGCTCTATTCTACCTGCGGCGGATAAATTTTTCATCGCATAATTTTATCGCCACGAGAAACGCCAACGATCCCTGAGCGTGCAACTTCAACAATTTCAGCAACACCACGCACAGCTTCAAGAAATGCATCTAGTTTATCGCTTGTTCCCGCGAGCTGAACGGTGTACAGCGTTGGTGTCACATCCACAATTTGCCCACGGAAAATATCGGCACTTCGCTTAATTTCATCACGTCCATAACCGGAGGCTTGCAGCTTCACTAGCATGATTTCACGCTCGATATGGGCTGACGCAGTCAGCTCGCTCACTCGCAGCACATCCACCAGTTTATGTAGCTGTTTTTCAATCTGCTCTAGCACCTTGGCATCCCCTTTTGTCTGGATGGTCATCCGTGACAATGTCGGATCGTCGGTCGGTGCTACGGTCAAGCTTTCGATGTTATAACCTCGCTGTGAAAAAAGCCCAATCACGCGAGATAGTGCCCCTGATTCATTCTCTAATAACACTGATAAGATACGACGCATGATCAAGTCCTCTCCGTTTTACTTAACCACATTTCATCCATTGCTCCACCACGGATTTGCATTGGGTAAACATGCTCAGTTTCATCAATATTAATATCTACAAACACCAGACGCTGGTTTTCATTCACTTCGACTAGCGCTTGTTTCAGCTTATCTTCAAGTTCATCTGGGGATGCGACTGAAATACCCACATGCCCGTAAGCCTCAGCTAATTTTGTGAAATTCGGCAATGACTGCATATAGGATTGCGAGTGACGACCTTGATAAATCATGTCCTGCCACTGTTTTACCATGCCAAGGAAACCGTTATTCAGGTTCAAAATCAACACCGGCAAACCATATTGCAGCGCGGTCGAAAGCTCTTGGATGTTCATCTGAATACTGCCGTCGCCAGTCACGCATACCACGGTGGATTTTGGGTGAGCCAGTTTCACCCCCAAGGCTGCAGGTAAACCAAAGCCCATGGTGCCTAAGCCCCCTGAGTTAATCCAATGACGCGGTTTATCAAACGGATAATAAAGCGCAGCGAACATTTGGTGTTGCCCCACATCTGACGTCACATAGGCTTCACCGTTGGTTAAGCGGTAAATAGCCTCAATGGCTTGTTGTGGCTTCACTTTGTTTGGATTTAATGCATATTTTAGACACTGTTTTTCGCGCCAAATACCGATTTCCTTCCACCATGCTTGTAGTGCCGCAGTATCTTGCTCGGCAGCTGCATGGTCTAGTTGAGCAATCATCTGTTCTAACGTGAGTTTTGCATCACCAACAATAGGAATATCCGCTTTGACTGTTTTCGAAATTGAGGTTGGATCCACATCAATTTGAATCACAGTGGCATTCGGACAATATTTTTCTAAGTTATTGGTTGTACGGTCGTCAAAGCGAACACCAACAGCAAAAATCACATCAGAATGATGCATCACTTTATTAGCTTCGTAGGTACCATGCATGCCGAGCATACCCACAGATTGTTGGTGAGTTTCAGGGAATGCGCCTAGCCCCATCAATGTTGATACCACGGGTAACTGAAGTTTTTCAGCTAATGTCATTAGCTCCGCAGAGCAATTGGCATTGATCGTACCGCCACCGATATACATCACGGGCTTCTTCGCTGCGACTAATTTGGTCAGCGCTTTCTTAATTTGACCTTTGTGCCCCTGTAAGGTCGGATTGTATGAGCGCAGTGAGACGGATTCAGGATAGCGATAAGGGAATTTAGCGGCAGGATTCACCGTATCCTTTGGAAAGTCGATCACCACAGGTCCTGGGCGCCCACTCGCCGCAATATAAAACGCTTTTTTGATGGTTTCAGGGATCTCTTTCGCGTGTTTAATGAGAAAACTATGCTTCACGATTGGGCGCGAAATACCCACCATATCGCACTCTTGGAATGCATCGTTCCCAATTAATGAGCTGGCAACCTGCCCCGATAAAACCACCATGGGTACGGAGTCCATATATGCGGTAGCAATACCCGTTATCGCGTTGGTTGCGCCAGGTCCTGACGTTACCAACACCACGCCGACATCCCCTGTTGAGCGCGCATAGCCATCTGCCATATGCACCGCAGCTTGTTCGTGACGCACTAAAATATGCTCTACGCCACCCACGGTATGCAGTGCATCATAAATATCGAGAACTGCGCCCCCCGGATAGCCAAATACGTGCTTAACTCCTTGGTCAATCAATGATTTGACGACCATTTCTGCTCCCGACAACATCTCCATGAGTTTGCCCTCAGACTATTTGCAAGTTAACAGAGAGCCGTACGACCCTCTTTAATTTTTATTAAGTTAGTCATAAATTCAGCTATTAACATATCCCTACCATTTGTGGGACGCAAATTTGATTTCACAGAGAAATTAAGGAAGATTTCATTTTGTCTTGAACATGAAAATTCGGCAGATTCATTGACTAGTTTTCAATCAAAATAGAGCGGAAATAACTAAAAGGTAAGCAAAAATAGTGGCAACGCGATTTTACATAAATAGCAGGTAAAACAAAGCCCTTCAGGGATAACTCCTGAAGGGCTTGGAAAATATGATTAAATATCAAATTACTCTTGATACATGGATTCAATTTCTAATCGGTAGCGCTCTGAAATAATTTTACGGCGTAATTTCAGTGTAGGCGTTAATTCCCCTTTCTCCATTGAGAAGTTGCTTGGTAACAGTGTAAAACGCTTCACTTGATGGAAGTTTTCCAGATTTTTTTGCAGCTCTTTGAGGCGACCTTCAAACAACGCGACAATTTTAGAATCTTTTAACAGTTCCAAACGATCACGGTATTTTAAGTTAATTGAATTTGCATACTCTTCAAGGCTGTCATAGCAAGGCACAATCAGCGCAGAGACAAATTTACGTGCATCGGCAATGACGGCAATGTGCTCAATAAAACGATCTTGACCTAAAACACCTTCGATAACCTGTGGCGCAATATATTTTCCGTTAGACGTTTTCATTAAATCTTTTAGTCTATCCGTAATATATAAGTTGCCCTGCTCATCGATTTTTCCGGCATCCCCTGTACGTAACCAGCCATCAGCCGTGAATGTATCTATCGTTTCTTGTGGGCGATTATAGTAGCCTTTCATAACGACAGGGCCTTTAACTTGGATCTCGTCATTTGCTCCAATACGCACAGAAATGGCAGAAAGCGGCGTACCAATAGAGCCTAATGGGTATTTATTCGCTTCCCAACACGAAACTGTCGCGCAGGTTTCACTCATCCCATAGCCATATTTAATATCCACACCCGCAGATAAGAAAAATGCAATCACATCATCATCGAGACGCGCGCCCGCCGCTGGCATAAAACGAATACGACCACCGAGCCCTTGGCGAATTTTGCTCAGAACCAGCTTATCTGCCAATGCATATAAGCGGTTGTTGATAAATGAAAGTGATTTACCTTTTGCCATCGCCTTCACTTTTTGTTTCCCTATCGCAATCGCCCATTTGAAAATTGCACGACGCATGAAAGGCGATTGCGATACTTTACTTTGTACTGCACTGTAAACTTTCTCATAGAAACGCGGTACGGCACACATCACCGTTGGTTTAACATCAGTAAGAGCCTCTTTCACCAAATTAGTATTGGTTAAATAGACATTGCGCGCGCCGCTGTGCATGACATAAAAACTCCATGCACGTTCAAAAACGTGGGAAAGTGGTAGGAAACATAATGAAACATCGTCTTCGGACAGTTCTAAACGGTTGTCATGAAGATAAAGCTGGGCTGCCATATTGTAGTAATCCAGCATCACCCCTTTCGGTTCACCCGTGGTGCCCGAGGTATAAATAATGGTGAATAAATCACTTAAATTTTGAGCCGCAATTCGCGCATCTAATTCAGCTTGATATTGAGGCTGAGCGAGGGACATAAATGTCGATAAGTGCATGCTGTTAGCCACTTGCCCATCTAATGCAACATTATCGTCTAATGCAATGATAGCGGAGAGCTGTGGGCAATGTGTGAGTAATTGGCAAGCAACTTGGTATTGTTCTTGAGCACCAACAAAGAGGATCTTAATGTTGGCGTCATTAATGATATAGGCGGCTTGATCAATGCTGCTTGTGGCATAGAGAGGTACCGTCACGGCTTTGATTTGTAGTGCCGCGATATCGACCAAAGACCAATTCATACTATTATGAGCAAAAAGCCCAATATTCTCTTGCGGGGCAACGTTCATCGCCAAAAGCTGACGGGCAATCGCGATGGTTTTAGTGTCTACTTCCGCCCAAGTCAATTCTGATTGATGTCCGTTGTCCCATTGACTGAAAGCTATCCGATCCGCTGACTCGCTCGCGTCCATTCTGGAACGTATGCGGTTAACAATATGATATGGATATAGATTTTCAGTAATCAAAGTGTATTCCCTATAGGTCATTAGAATTTTAAGTCATTCGGCAAACTCACAAACAACCTAATCTTAATACTTTTTATTATTTCAGCTTACATCTGTTAGCTGAATATTTTGAGTGTATAGCGGAAAGATAAACGAGGAAAGGAATAAAGTGTAAATTTTTTGCAAATGCTACAGACACAACAAAACTCGCCATTTTTTTCATCATGGCGAGTTAGTATTTAGGGGAATATGCTAAGGTTGCCTTAGAATGAATTGAGCCAATTTAGCTTACAGCTGTTCTATCATTTGGCAAAACTGCGCTTTCATCCATTGATGGCCTTTATCTCGCGCCGTCGATTCATGCCACGTTAAATAACATGGGCGAGAACTCTCTTCCCAAGGCAATGATAAGGTACGCAGTTGCAGCTGACTTGCATGATGTTCCACTAACCATTTGGGGGCAATAGCCACTAAATCTGTTTGTGCCACAATGTTCAATACACTGTTTAAGTCAGTTCCTTGATAACTGACAGTGTGGGAAAGTTCCGTATTATGGTAATATAGTTTGCTAAATGACCCAATATTATCCATTGCCATAATAGCGTGTCTTTCACTCACTAACATTTCTTGATTAATAGTATCTTCAATTCTTGGATGTTGATTAGCGACAACTAAAACCAATTCATCATTAAATAAAACCTGATGTTGATACTCGGGTTTTTCGAATTGATTATATCCCAAGAAAAAATCTATCTCTTGGTATTTTAATTGATGCGCTATATTATTTCCTAAAAAAGAATGAATAAAAACTTGAACATTTGGCGACGCAATTTTAAATTTATCAACAATTATTGCCGCTAAGCGAATATCTAATGGAGAGCAAATAGATAAGCTAAATGCTCTTTCGCTTTGCTTAGGATCAAACCCTGCCCCCGGTAATTCATTATGCACCAATTGAAGAGCTTGCCTTACTGGTCCAAATAATTGTTTTGCGCGCGAAGTCGGTTGAATTCCACGCCCATAGCGAACAAATAATTCGTCATTGAACATGGATTTCAAGCGGGATACGGCGTTACTTACTGCAGGCTGAGACATACCGAGAACTTGCGCTGCACGAGTGACATTTTGCATTTGCATCACAACATCAAAAACAGTTAATAAGTTCAAATCAACATTGCGCAGATGAATATCGCTACTTTCTTTTTTTGCTGTTGAGATCGTATCAAAATCAGTCATTTTTAACTCCACTAAATATATTTATCATTTTTAATTAATGAACATGATCCATCAAAGCAATATTGACGAAAAATATAAAATCATTAAATATTATTTTTAAAACAACTTATACATGATAAGTTATTTCGCTTTCCCTGCATTTATTAAAACGACGCTTCTATTCTTTTTGCCCATAAATTAGAATCGAGGTATAGATATCATCATAAAATGCAAATATTCATCAGTGTAATGGGTACATGTAACTTATTAAAGTCAGCATCATTCCGATAAAAATAATAAAACAATTTCAAGAATAAATCATAATAAATCTCTTCTATAAACGCGTTTGAATCTCATTATCAGATTAATTTTTAATTATTTATTTATTAGATAATTAACCTTATTTGAAGCATAGCCACGATCAATACCAATGAAGTCTGATATCTAACCTCTGCATACTTTCATTACATAAACATAATAAAAATCATTACGTTATAGAAATATAGTTATGCCACTAATTTTTAGGTGAAATTTTAGCCTGATTTTTACTCCCTTATATAGGCAAAAACATCATGAAAATTATAAATATCAGACGTAAATTCCAATAATCAGTAACAACGCACTTCCAAGCATTTAACGCTCAAAAAATTAAGTTTGACATTATTATTGGAATCGCGTATCAATAAATACAGATTATTTGAAATTAAAAGAGAGACAGTTAACCATGACATCTTCTATCCGCCTACTAAGCCTACTACTACTCGCAGCCAATTTGCGCGGTATGCTTATGGATGGAAAGTAAAACAAATACTGTCCACAAACATAAAGAAGCCCGCGCAACCAGCGGGTTTTTTTATGCCTGCGGCTAGATGGGAATCCAACAAACAGAATTAAAAACAACAAAATTTAGTCTATGAGGAACGCATTATGAGCAACCAAGTTATCATCTTCGACACAACCTTACGTGATGGCGAACAAGCCTTGCAGGCCAGCTTATCAGTTAAAGAAAAATTACAAATTGCTTTTGCATTAGAGCGCTTAGGTGTCGATGTTATTGAAGCTGGGTTCCCTGTCTCATCCCCAGGTGATTTTGAATCTGTTCAAACTATCGCCCGTGAAATTAAAAATAGCCGTATCTGCGCATTAGCACGCTGTGTTGAGAATGATATTGATGTGGCAGCAGAATCATTGAAAGTGGCTGAAGCATTCCGTATTCATGTTTTCTTAGCGACATCCAATTTGCATATGCAGAAAAAGTTAAACAAAACGTTTGATGGCGTGATGGACATGGCAATTAACTCTATTAAACGAGCACGCCGCTACACTGATGATGTGGAATTTTCATGTGAAGACGCCGGTCGTACAGATATTGATAACTTATGTCGCATTGTCGAAGCTGCCATCGGCGCAGGCGCAACCACCATTAATATCCCAGACACTGTCGGCTACACTACCCCATATCAATTCGGTGGCATTATCTCTTCTTTATATGAGCGCGTACCTAACATTGATAAAGCCATCATCTCCGTTCATTGCCATGATGACTTAGGCATGTCAGTCGCTAACTCCATCAGCGCCGTTCAAGCTGGAGCTCGACAAGTGGAAGGTACCATTAATGGATTAGGCGAACGCGCAGGAAATACCGCATTAGAAGAAGTGATCATGGCGATTAAATTACGTGAACAGATGTTAGGTGTGCACACCAATATCAATCACAAAGAAATTTACCGTACCAGCCAGTTAGTTAGCCAATTATGCAATACCCCAATCCCTGCTAATAAAGCGGTTGTGGGCAGCAACGCATTCGCGCACTCATCAGGGATCCACCAAGATGGCGTGTTAAAGAATCGCGAAACTTACGAGATTATGACCCCTGAATCCATCGGCTTAAAAGAGCAACAATTAAACTTAACGTCCCGTTCAGGTCGCGCCGCCGTTAAACACCGTATGGAAGAGATGGGCTATAGCGAAGGTAAAGATTTTAATTTAGATGAGCTGTATACCGCATTCTTGAACTTAGCGGATAAAAAAGGGCAAGTATTTGATTATGATTTAGAAGCTTTAGCCTTTTTCGCGAAACAGCAAGACGAAACTGACCACTTTGTCATGGATTACTTTAGTACACAGTCAGGTTCAAGCATTGTTGCCACTGCGACCGTCAAAATGCAGTGTGGTGAAACAGAAAAATCAGAGGCGGCAACCGGAAATGGTCCTGTTGATGCTATCTATCAAGCGATTAGCAAAATCACAAACTACCCAATGAAATTGGTTTCTTACCAATTGTCCGCAAAAGGTCAGGGTGAAAATGCCTTAGGACAAGTGGATATCGTCGCTGAATGCTTTGGTCGTCGTTTCCACGGTATGGGATTAGCAACGGATATCGTTGAATCATCCGCAAAAGCCATGGTGCACGTATTAAATAGTATTTGGCGTGCAGAACAAGTCGAAAAAGAAAAACAAAAAATCTCTGACCAAGAATTACAAATTAATACAAAGGAAGCGGTGTAAACATGTCTACGAATTTTAATATTGCGGTATTAGCGGGCGATGGAATCGGCCCCGAAGTGATGGCTCAAGCTCATAAAGTCTTGAACTCAATTAGCAAGCGCTTTGCTATCACAATTTCAACCAAAGCCTATGATGTGGGTGGCGCCGCCATTGATAATCACGGCGAGCCATTACCGCAAGCAACAGTCAAAGGTTGTGAAGAAGCTGATGCCGTGTTATTCGGCTCAGTCGGTGGTCCAAAATGGGAACATTTGCCACCGGACAGCCAGCCTGAACGTGGTGCATTATTACCATTGCGTAAACATTTTAAATTATTCAGTAATTTACGCCCTGCTCGTTTATATCAAGCATTAGAAGCATTTTGCCCATTACGCGCCGATATTGCCGCTCAAGGGTTTGATATTTTATGTGTCCGTGAATTAACTGGCGGGATCTATTTTGGTCAGCCAAAAGGACGTAAAGGTGAAGGCGCTGAAGAATATGCTTTCGATACCGAAGTTTATCACCGCTATGAAATTGAACGCATTGCCCGTATTGCCTTTGAATCTGCGCGTAAACGTAGCCATAAAGTGACATCTATTGATAAAGCTAACGTTTTACAAAGCTCCGTATTATGGCGCGAAGTGGTTAACCAAATTGCCAAAGAGTACCCAGACGTTGAAGTGAACCATATGTATATCGATAACGCGGCGATGCAAATGATCAAAGCCCCTTCTCAGTTTGATGTGGTGCTGTGCTCGAACTTATTCGGTGACATTATTTCCGATGAGTGCGCCATGATCACAGGATCAATGGGTATGCTGCCTTCCGCCAGCTTAAATGCTGATGGCTTTGGCTTGTACGAGCCTGCTGGCGGTTCAGCGCCAGATATCGCAGGCAAAAATATTGCCAACCCAATCGCACAAATTTTATCAGCATCCATGTTATTACGCTTCAGTTTGAACCAAACGGAAGCGGCAGATGCTATCGAAAGAGCCGTGAATAAAGCATTAGAAAATGGCTATCGCACTGCGGATTTAGCAGGCAATGGTCAATCAATCAGTACCAGTGAGATGGGTGACATTATCGCCCGTTATATTGAAGAAGGGGTTTAACATGTCGAAGACTTTATACCAAAAATTATATGACGCTCACGTTGTCCGTGAAGTTGAAAACGAAATCCCTTTAATTTATATCGATCGCCATCTGGTACATGAAGTGACTTCACCGCAAGCGTTTGATGGTTTAAGAACCAAAAACCGCCCGTTACATCAACCAAGCAAAACATTTGCAACCATGGATCATAACGTGTCAACGCAGACTAAAGACATCAATGCCTGCGGCGATATGGCGCGAATTCAAATGCAAGAGTTGATGAAAAACTGCGAAGAGTTCGGCGTAACTTTATACGATTTAAACCATCCATATCAAGGTATTGTCCATGTTATGGGACCAGAGCAAGGTATCACTTTACCGGGTACAACCATCGTGTGTGGTGACTCTCATACTGCCACTCACGGCGCATTCGGCGCATTAGCTTTTGGGATTGGAACATCCGAAGTTGAACACGTCATGGCGACTCAAACTTTGAAGCAAGCGCGTGCCAAAACCATGAAAATTGAAGTGGTGGGTAAAGCGCCTGCTGGGATCACGGCAAAAGATATCGTCTTAGCTATCATTGGTACAACAGGTAGCGCAGGTGGAACAGGCTACATTGTCGAATTCTGCGGTGACGCGATTGAAGATTTGAGCATGGAAGGTCGCATGACCGTCTGTAATATGGCGATTGAATTAGGCGCTAAAGCCGGCATTATCGCTCCCGATGAAACCACCTTTAATTATATGAAAGGTCGCCAATTTGCACCGAAAGGCCAAGATTGGGATGATGCTGTCGCGTATTGGAAAACGTTAAAAACCGATGATGATGCGAAATTTGACAAAGTGATCACCATCCAAGCCGAGACTATTGCCCCGCAAGTCACTTGGGGTACCAACCCAGGGCAAGTGATCGCTATTAACCAACTGATCCCTGCTCCAGAATCGTTTGTCGACCCCGTCGAACGCGCTTCTGCGGAAAAAGCCTTGGCGTACATGGGATTGGAATCAGGTATTAAGTTATCCGACGTGAAGATTGATAAAGTTTTTATTGGCTCTTGCACTAACTCACGTATTGAAGATTTACGCGCTGCGGCTGCCATTGCTAAAGGTAAAAAAGTCGCGTCTGGCGTACAAGCCATTGTGGTACCGGGTTCAGGGCCCGTCAAAGCCCAAGCGGAACAGGAAGGCTTGGATAAAATCTTTATCGATGCGGGCTTCGAATGGCGCTTACCGGGCTGTTCAATGTGCTTAGCGATGAACAACGACCGCTTGAATCCGGGTGAACGCTGCGCATCCACCAGCAACCGTAACTTTGAAGGTCGCCAAGGTCGAGCGGGTCGTACCCACTTAGTCAGCCCTGCAATGGCTGCTGCCGCTGCGATTAACGGTCATTTTGCTGATGTCCGTGACATTCAAATCTAAAGGAGAAAACCATGGATAAGTTTATTAAGCATGTTGGGATTGTCGCCCCTTTAGATGCCGCAAACGTCGACACCGATGCCATTATTCCAAAACAATTTTTGCAGAAAGTGACGCGCACAGGCTTTGGTCAGCACTTATTTAATGACTGGCGTTTTTTAGATGATAAAGGTCAGCAACCTAACCCTGATTTTGTCTTGAACAAACCGGTATTTAAAGGCGCTAGCATTCTGTTAGCCCGTGAAAACTTTGGTTGTGGTTCATCTCGCGAACACGCGCCGTGGGCATTAACCGATTTCGGTATCCAAGTGGTTATTGCACCAAGTTTCGCCGATATTTTTTACGGTAACTCGTTTAACAATCAGCTGTTGCCAATCAAATTAAGCGAACAGCAAGTGGATGAGATGTTCAGCTATGTGAACAGCCACGAAGGCTGCCAGTTTACTGTCGATTTAGAAGCGCAAACCGTCACCGCCGGCGAGAAAGTGTATACTTTCGAGATTGACAGCTTCCGCCGTCATTGCATGATGAATGGCTTAGACAGCATCGGCTTGACGTTACAGCACGTTGACCAAATCAAGGATTACGAGCAAAAGCTCCCTGCCTTTATGAATTAATCCCCAGCCCACTTCGGTGGGCTTTTTCTTGCCTATTTGTATTCATAAAAGTAGAACTCAACTCCAATAAACCGTACCAACCAATAAATCCTTCCCCATTAATTCCTAATATGCAATTATTCAATTAATTGCCTTTTTATATTTTTCAAAATAGTTCGCGTTGTGGCAAGGCGGCAAAATGAGGATATCTTGGGGAGCATACTTTAGTATGTGACCTGAGTAGCCGAGTGAAGCCAACGCAGTCACAGCGTGAAATATGAAGAAAAATAGGAGCATACATAAGTATGTGACTAGGATTAGTTTGTGAAGCCAACACAGTCACAACGTGAAATATGAAGAAAAAAGAAAAAAAGCCGATATGCATTCACATACCGGCTGGTAAAAATACCATTACTCAATAAAAGGGGGAGTAAACCTGCAACAGACAGGTCAATAGAGCTACTTACTGCCCCCTATTATCTACGGAATATAGGATATTAAAATTGATGCAATTTATTCTGGAGTTCCTCTTTTATGTCTAATTCTCGATTACAAACGCAATTTGTACGCTTGTGGCAGCATTTTCAGGGAAAAAACAGTGAAACCACATTGCAAGATATTGCCGATATTTTGTTTTGCTCTCGCCGTCATGTTCGCACCCTGCTCAATAATATGCAGTCCCATGGCTGGCTCAGTTGGCAAGCAGAATCAGGACGAGGAAAACGCTCCACATTAATTTTTCATATCAATGGATTAGAGCTACAACAAGCACAGGCTGAGCAGCTTTTAAAAGAAGAAAGTATTGAAAAACTCGTGGCGCTCGTTGGCGATAAAGAGACTATCCGCCAAATGGTCTTATCTGAGCTTGAGCGAAGTTATCGACAAGGTAAAAACTTACTGCGCATCATTTATTACCGTGATTTTCCTAACTTACTTCCTGGCACCCCAATGCGCCGCTCTGAAATCCACTTAATGAGCCAGATATTTAATGGATTAACTCACTTAAATGAGGAAAAAGGGGAAGTGGAAGATGGTATTGCTCACCACTGGCAAGCCATTAACGAACAACATTGGCGCTTTTATTTACGTCCAGCTATCTATTTCCATCATGGACGTGAAATGCAAGTCGAGGATATTATCCACTCGTTATTACGATTAAAGCAATGCTGGCCGTTATTCTCACATATTCACTCGGTCACTTCTTCGCAGCCTTATGTGATTGACGTCCATCTGAGCCATCCTGATACGCAATTTCCTTGGTTACTCGGTAGCCCACATGCCGCCATTCTCCCAAAAGAGTGGGAAACCATCAGCGGCTTTAGTCAGCGCCCTATTGGTACGGGTCCTTATGAAGTCGAAACCAATATCCCGCAGAAACTCACCATCAGCGCTTTTGACCGCTATTTTGGTTATCGCGCATTGTTAGATGAAGTGACCATTTGGGTGGTTCCCGAACTTTCTGAGCAGATGGTATGTACCACATTAAAAATGGATGGAGATAAGCGCCACAATGACTCCCTTGAAAGCCGCATGGAGGAAGGTTGCTATTTTCTGTTATTCGACCAACGCTCCGACATTTCTCAACGGGAAGATGTGCGTAAATGGCTGTGCAGCTTTTTAACTCCCGTCAACCTACTGGCGCACTGTGAATCCTTCTATCAGCGCCACTGGGCGCCTGCTTACGGGTTATTGCTTCATTGGCATCACAGTAAAATGCTTTCCCCGCGAACCAAACCTGAAGATTTAACTGAGCTAACTGTCACTTTTTATCGCCATCATCATGAATTCTATGCCATTAGCCAAATCATGAAGCGAGTATTAGAAACTCAGGGCGTGACGCTTAAAATTAATATCGTTGATTATGATGATTGGTTTAATGGAGATGCTAAAAGCGATATCTGGCTCTCCACCGCCAACTTTTATAAGCCTCTTGAATTTTCTATCTTCGCTACGTTGTACGAGATGCCGCTATTGCGTCAATGTTTGGGGAAAAACCTCGATGAAGAGTTACAACTTTGGCGCCAGCAAAAATTGGATGTGGAATCTTGGTGTGAGGGCTTGATTGATTCCCAAATCTTCCACCCAATTTTTCATCACTGGTTAGAGCTACAAGGGCAAAGAACGATGCGGGGGGTTCGTATGAATACTTTTGGCTGGTTTGACTTTAAATCAGCTTGGTTTAAGCCAACTGAGGATAATGCACAGAATTGATGATAGTTATAAACAGTTAGAGTGAGCAAAATGGATTTTATTCACTTTTTCTGTGGATATCCATGTGAACAACCAGATAGTAATCAGGGTATATCCCAACTGTTCATTTCTAACAAAAAATCACACTAAAAAATAAAACATTATAAATCATAGTAATAAATGAATTTCACACCAGATATCCACTGTGAGTTTTTCCGTGTTTTTTTGTTAGGAGTTCAACTGAGCAAAGATCAATCAATGCATGTTTTATCCACAAGGAATGTACTTAACTTACTCGCTTTTTGTGACGAGCTTCAATAAATGACATTAGTCAAGGCTGTAAATGCACACAGTAATCGCAGTTTTTCACAGTTATCCAGAAATCCTGTGGATAACCTAGTGCATGATCCTGTGATTATCTTGGGATGAAGTTGAATAACCTTAAATATTCATAATCCCGTCTGTGATTATTATCTAATATCCATATATATATCATGAAGTTAAATACGGTGACTAAAAAGTGTTATACTCACCCTATCTTGTGACCATTTTCTTGGTTATTTTTTAAACACAATGAAGTTCAGTCGACTATGTCTTTTATACCGCCTTCACCACCAGAAAATGAAACCGTCTTATTAGCGCGAGCCCAAGCCCTTGCTGGCTATACGCTTGGTGAGCTAGCAACTATTGCAGGTATCCCAATTCCCCCGATCTTAAACGAGATAAAGGCTGGGTCGGGACATTGTTAGAGTTTTTTTTAGGTGCGACCGCAGGCAGTAAAGCCGAACAGGATTTTGCAGATATTGGCGTGGAGCTTAAAACAATCCCAATCGATCGCCATGGCGCACCATTAGAAACGACATTTGTCTCTGTCGCACCACTCACGGGCAATAGTGGTCTAACATGGGAAAATAGCCATGTACGCCGCAAATTATCTCGCATTTTGTGGTTTCCGATTGAAGGTGAGCGTCAAATACCACTTGCCCAGCGACGTATTGCTAACCCTCTGATTTGGAGCCCTTCTGCGCTTGAAGAACAACTTTTACGCCAAGATTGGGAAGAGTTAATGGATTTAATTGTGCTGGGAAAAGTCGAAACCATCACGGCTCGTCACGGACAAGTTTTACAGATTCGCCCCAAAGCGGCGAATAATAGAGCACTAACCGAAGGTATAGGAGAATTTGGACAGCCTATAATGACATTACCGAGAGGTTTCTATTTAAAAAAAGATTTTACGGGTCCATTATTAGCGCGGCACTTTAACCTCGGTTAATTGATCAAGGCATCGCCTGTGCCAAACAGACGATTTTTTATTCCATTTTTAAGGCAATAAGATGTTTGAGTGGTTCTTAGATCCCCATGCTTGGATGGCATTGGCAACATTAACAATTTTGGAAGTCGTACTGGGTATCGACAATATAATTTTCTTAAGTATTGTCGTCAGCAAATTGCCCGCCCATCAACAAAATAGCGCCAGACGTATTGGGTTAATCGCTGCAATGGGAATGCGTTTGGCACTACTAGCATCTATTGCTTGGCTAGCTCGCCTCACCACGCCACTCTTCACATTAGCTGAACATACCGTTTCCGCCCGCGATTTAATTTTGTGTGCCGGTGGCTTATTCCTCATTTGGAAATCGAGTCAGGAGATTTTCGATACCATTGAAGGGGAAGACGATGAGGGGATAGCCCAGAAAAAAGTCACTTCATTCTGGGGAGCCATTATGCAAATCGCAATTTTAGATATTATCTTCAGTTTAGATTCGGTGATCACTGCCGTGGGGCTATCTGACCATCTGTTTATTATGATGGCAGCAGTGATTATGGCGGTCATGATCATGATGTTCGCCGCGAAACCTATTGGTGATTTTGTGGAGCGCTATCCTTCCGTCAAAATCCTCGCACTCTCTTTCTTGATCCTTGTGGGCTTCACTTTGTTACTTGAAAGTGTTCAGGTACATGTATCAAAAGGCTATATCTATTTTGCTATGTTCTTCTCCATGTCAGTGCAAATGCTTAATATTCTGCGCAGCAAAAAGTGGAAAATGAAAAACAAGCAATAAATGAAAAATAAATAGTCATAGCCAAGTTAGCGTAAGGCGTCCTTTGCTGCTGCAATAGCGCCTTCCACCGCTTTTTTAGCTTGAGGGCTGTTTTTCCAACAACTTGACCCCGTTAGTGCAGCACCCGAAATTAAAATTTCATCATAAGAAGCTTCACTTAACTGCGCTAAAGACGAAAACCCCATTTGTTCTAATCGGCTAATGACCGTTGATCCAACACCCTTCACTGCTAATAGAATTTGCTTTTCTGAGTCTGAAAATGGCATAAATCATCCTTTTGGCTGTAAAACAGCCGTAATTGAGCGTATATTTTGTAATTAACCTATTTCTTAATCTAAAATTCTGAGCGGTCTATAACAGGTTGAGTTACCTGCCCTATATATCTGTTTTAGCAAATAGGAAATAACAACGGTAAAGTCATTGACGACTCGCGATAGAAACTAACATGTCGCACTAAAAATTCTATCTTGTAGGTATTTATTATGTATAGCAACAAAATATCCAATACTCGCCATATGTCGATGACATTATCTGATGGGCGCCTTTTGTGTTGGTATGAATCAGGCCCTGAACAGGGGTTCCCCGTGATTTTTTGTACTGGCGCAGGGATGAGCGGTACACTGGGCTTTGGTATTGACCGTCTTGATGAGCTAAATATTCGCTTAATCACCCCTGAACGTGCAGGACTGGGTCAATCCACCTTTGATGAGCATAAATCCCTACAACGCTTTGCTCAAGATATTCAAGAACTTCTGAATGCTCAAAAATTGCCGTCATTTTCCGTTATCGGTTTCTCTCAAGGTGCCGTTTTCGCCATGGCACTCGCCCGCTACGCTTCCCCTGTTTCATTATCACTTGTGTCAGGGCAAGACCAATTTGAGTTTCCAGCAATCCGAGCACAATTAAAGCAAGATGTCATTAATATGCAGGAACAAGCCATTCATACCCCCGAGGCTTTATCAGAATGGTTGATGCGCAATGTGACTTCACAATGGTTACTGGCGTTTATTCTTAACTGTAGCGCAGAGGTAGACCAGCAGGTTTATAGCGAAGAGAGCTTCTTAGCCGCCTACAGTGACTGTATGGAACGTGCATTTATGCAAGGTAACCAAGGCTATGTTCAAGATCTCTTAATCGCCCTACAGTCTTGGCAGTTCAATCCTGAAGATATCCGCTGCCCTGTCGCGCTGTGGTATGGTGAGCAAGATGTGAGTTCTGTGCATTCCCCTGATTTTGGCAAAACACTGGCTCAACGCTTTCCTGATAGCGAACACTTTTTGTTCTCTCATGAAGGCGGCTCAGTTCTGTGGACACAAGCCTATTCCATTCTTGCCCAATTGAAAGAACACCGTTTTTAAGTATGAAACATCGCTTTTAGGTATAAAAAAAGGTGCCCAATGAAACATTAGGCACCTTAAATAACGGATTAAAACTTATTTCTTAGACGCTTGGATATATAACAGTTCCAATGCAATCGTTGCTGCAGCTAATGCCGTAATTTCTGATTGGTCATAGGCTGGTGCGACTTCCACCACATCCATCCCAACAATATTCAGTGACTTAATGCCACGCAGTAGTTTTAACGCTTTATCAGATGTTAACCCACCAATCACTGGCGTACCGGTTCCTGGTGCAAAGGCAGGATCCAGACAGTCAATATCAAACGTCAGATAAACGGGCATATCACCCACGATCTGTTTGATTTGAGCAACCATGTCATCAACACCACGGTCATTCGCTTGAGCGGCATCCAATACCGTGAAACCGTTGTCAGTATCATGTTCAGTACGAATACCAATCTGCACAGAATGATTTGGATCGATCAGACCTTCTTTTGGCGCATGATAGAACATGGTGCCGTGGTCATACAGACTGCCATTACCGTATGTGTCAGTGTGCGCATCAAAATGCACTAACGCCATTTTACCGAAATGCTTCGCGTGGGCGCGCAGTAATGGCAATGTCACAAAGTGATCGCCACCAAACGTTAAGCAACGTTTACCGGATTCCAACAGCTTTTCAGTGTGAGCTTGCAGTTTATCGCACATATCTTGCGCGTCACCAAATGCAAACACCACATCACCGCAGTCAACCACGTTGAGTTTGTTTTTTAATTTAAAATCCCACGGCCAACGGTGGCTTTCCCACGCAAGGTTCGTGGAAACCTGACGAATAGCAGCAGGTCCATGACGGCTACCCGCACGTCCTGAGGTTGCCATATCAAATGGAACACCCGTGATCACCCAATCAGCATCGGAGCTGTATGGTTGGAAATTTAACGGAAAACGTAAAAAACCAAATGCGTTTGAAACCAGTGAATTATCAACCTGATTTCCTAATGTGCTATTAATCATCACTGTTCCTTAATCATTCATCTTCTAAGTAAGTGTAACCGTACAACCCACTTTCAAACTCGTTCACAAAATCTTTTTGCAGCTCGTCACTCAGCCCAGTGCCTTTCACTTGCTCAATAAAGCTTTCTAACAGCACTTCAGGAACCAGCTTCACGTATTGCAGCATATCGGCAACTGAATCGCCCTCTTCACTTTGCAAGTAACGAATGCTGCCTTGGCTATCAACCCACACATCAATGGCGGCAGTATCGCCGAATAAGTTGTGCATGTTGCCTAAAATTTCTTGGTATGCCCCAATCATAAAGAAGCCAATCATCGGTGGATTTTCTGGATCATACGCTGGCATTGGCATGGTGGTTTCCACTCCATCACCGTCAACATAATGATCAATAATACCATCTGAGTCACAAGTGATATCTAATAATACCGCGCGTCTGTCTAACGGTTTATCTAAACCTTCAATTGGCAAGACTGGGAACACTTGGTCAATACCCCAAGCATCAGGGAGCGATTGGAACAGCGAGAAATTCACATAGAATTTATCCGCCATACGCTCTTGCAGCTCATCAATAATTGGGCGATGGGCGCGGTTGCTAGGGTCTAAATCTTGCTGAATACGGCGACAGATATTTAAGTATAGCTCTTCTGCCCATGCGCGTTGTGTTAAGTCCAACACGCCATGCGCATACTGGGTATGTGCTTCTTGCAAGTCAAACTGGCTATCGTGCAACCATTCACGCAGAGAACGGCTATTGCCTTGATGCTGCATGGATTCCCACGTTTCCCATAACGAAACCAGTGAACGTGGTGCGTCTTCGCTCGGAGGTGTGGTTTTGGTGAATTCGTTACGCTCAACCCCAATCACGTTAGAGACTAGCACGGTATGGTGAGCGGTCAATGCACGCCCAGACTCCGTGATCACTGTTGGGTGTGGCAAGTTAAATTCTTCACACGCATCGCCAATCGCCCAAATCACGTTGTTCGCGTATTCGTTCAAGCCATAGTTAACCGAACAATCTGACTGAGAACGCGTACCTTCATAGTCAACGCCTAAACCACCGCCCACGTCAAAGCACTGAATGTTGACACCTAATTGATGCAACTCGACGTAGAAACGGGCTGACTCACGAACACCTGTCGCGATATCACGAATATTCGCCATTTGAGAGCCTAAATGGAAGTGCAATAATTGCAGGCTATCCAAACGGTTCGCATTACGTAAAATTTCGACTAATTGCAGAACTTGTGTTGCTGCCAATCCAAATTTAGATTTTTCACCACCACTCGCCTGCCATTTACCTGAACCTTGGGATGCTAAACGAGCACGAACACCTAAGCGAGGCGTCACTTCCAGCTTCTGGGCTTCTTCAAGTACCATCTCGATTTCAGACATTTTTTCGATAACCAGGTACACTTTGTGACCCAATTTTTCGCCAATTAGTGCCAGACGAATATATTCGCGATCTTTATAACCGTTACACACAATCACAGTGCGAGTGCGACCTGCGTTGGCTAATACAGCCATTAACTCCGCTTTTGAACCCGCTTCTAACCCTAAAGGCTCGCCAGAATTCACTAGAGATTCAATCACACGGCGTTGTTGGTTAACTTTAATTGGGTAAACTAAAAAATAGTCTCCCTTATAACCATAAGATTCGCGCGCACGTTGAAACGCTGCGTTAATTGAACGCAAACGGTGTTGCAAAATTTGAGGGAAACAGAACAGTGCAGGTAAACGTAAATGTTCCTGTTCTTCTTTAACTTGGTAGACTAAATCAGCTAAATCAACAAAGGTGTCAGGGTTTTCAGGATTCGGGCAAACACAGACATTTCCGCGCTCATTCACCTGATAGTAACCACCGCCCCAATACGCAATATTGTAAGTTTGGCGCATCTTGCGAGCGATATTATCATTCATAATAAACTCCTAGTATGGAGGGGTGAGTGATGCGTTCTCCTTCCAGACAAGCAGCGACCAAGCGCATGATGCAACTGGGCAGTAATGTCAGGGAAACAGCGATACTCAGATTGTAATTAAAAGTGCTTAGAACTTCTAAACGGTGACAATATATATCCACAGACTTAGCAGATTACTCTTTGAGATTACTGACTAAGCATTAAGGATCTATGATAGGTATGACGGTAACTTCGCGATGAAGTCAACATAGACAGGAAAGTAAAAGCCAATGTCACACGGCGATCCGCGTAAGACGGTTGGATACTGTTATTCAGCAGATTATGGATCATCGCCCATTAACCCCCAATATAACTGTTTTCCCCTTAAAAATTTTAATTAATATTAAAATTCAACCGGTTATAAACATTCCTGATAGAAAGCAGACTCATGGCTGACCTGCTGGTATATAGCGGGAAATTAGAACCATCCGCTACGGTCGCAGTTTATACCTCGAATAGCCCCAAAATGCAAAAGCAAATTATCTAAAATTTCACATTTACAATAAAACTAACTGAATTAACCATTTATGCGCTTATCATTTTAGGCTTAAAAACAGGTAGAAATTATTCATTGAAAAGTCTAGAATAGCCGTCTAGATGTTAAAACATCCAACTATAATGTTCTTTGAATTCTTAAGGTATTAATCTCATGTCTACACACCTCTTTACTTCTGAGTCCGTATCAGAAGGGCATCCTGATAAAATTGCAGACCAAATTTCTGATGCGGTCCTTGATGCTATTCTTGAACAAGACCCAAAAGCGCGCGTAGCTTGCGAAACCTATGTCAAAACCGGCATGGTCATGGTTGGTGGTGAAATCACTACCAGTGCATGGGTCGATATTGAAGAAATTACGCGTAAAACCGTTCGTGAAATCGGTTATACCAGTTCAGACATGGGCTTTGATGCCAACTCTTGCGCAGTATTAAGCGCAATTGGTAAACAATCACCAGACATCAACCAAGGTGTTGACCGTGCAGATCCTTTAGAACAAGGTGCTGGCGACCAAGGTCTCATGTTTGGTTATGCAACTAACGAAACTGACGTATTAATGCCAGCACCGGTGACTTATGCACACCGTTTAGTGCAGCGCCAAGCTGAAGTCCGCAAAAATGGCACACTGCCATGGTTACGCCCTGATGCGAAAAGCCAAGTTACCTTCCAATACGATGACAACAAAATTGTCGGTATTGACGCGGTAGTTCTGTCCACACAGCACTCAGAAGATATTGACCAAAAAGCTTTACACGAAGCGGTAATGGAAGAGATCATCAAACCAGTTCTGCCTGCTGAATGGTTATCTCCAGCCACTAAATACTTCATCAACCCAACAGGTCGTTTCGTTATCGGCGGACCAATGGGTGACTGCGGTTTAACGGGTCGTAAAATTATCATTGATACTTACGGCGGTATGGCTCGTCACGGTGGTGGTGCATTCTCTGGTAAGGATCCATCAAAAGTTGACCGTTCTGCTGCCTATGCTGCGCGTTATGTTGCAAAAAACATCGTTGCTGCTGGTCTAGCTGACCGTTGTGAAATCCAAGTTTCTTATGCTATCGGTGTCGCAGAGCCTACCTCTATCATGGTAGAAACTTTCGGTACTGGTAAAGTTGACGAAGCATTGCTAGTGAAATTAGTCCGCGAATTCTTTGATTTACGTCCTTACGGCCTGATTCAAATGCTGGATTTATTACACCCAATGTACCAACAAACAGCTTCTTACGGTCACTTTGGTCGCCCACAATTCCCGTGGGAAAAAACCGACAAAGCGGCACAACTGCGCGAAGCTGCTGGTCTATAATTTTCGCTAACGGTCACTGACGCTAAGCGTAAAAATCAGCTTAAAAAACCCATCTTAATGATGGGTTTTTTTGTATCTAAAATTGCTCACTGATGTGATGAGTTAAATAACTTTTCTATTCGCCTCATATTTTGGGTCGAATAATCCCATTAATTGACTCATTCATCTTGATTGCTTTTCGGTGCATTGAAACTTACTTTTCAGTACGTTGAAATAACTGGAAAATGGCCATTCCTGCTATCATTGCCAACGCAAACAAAATACCTTGAGTCAGCCCCATACCGGTTAATAAAATGGCAGGTCCCGGGCAAATTCCCCCAAGTCCCCAACCTAAACCGAACAACACGCTGCCTATCACTAATTTTTTATCAATAACTTTACTGGTTGGGATCTGCAATGGGCAATTCAGTACACTCGTTTTGCGCTTTTTCACTAACTGGAATGCGATACCGCTTATCACCATTGCCACTGCCATGGTAACCAACAAAGAGGGATCCCAATTCCCCGTGATATCCAGAAATGCCAAAATTTTTGCGGGATTACCCATACCAGCTAGTAGTAAGCCCAGTCCAAATAAAATACCGGAAACTAACGCGATAATAATTGGCATTACTTTATCCCCTTAACCCAAAGTGGTTAATCACAGCGACCGTGATAAATGCCACCAGCATAAAAACAACGACCGCCACCATGGAACGACGGGAAAATCTCGCCATGCCACAAATGCCATGCCCACTGGTACAACCGCTACCTAATCGTGTCCCAAAGCCCACTAACAACCCCGCAGCTATCAGTAATGGCGTGCTCGTTGCGATAGTGACTTCTGGCGTATACACAAAGGTAATAAACAGCAATGGCGCAACTAAGATCCCGACAATAAACGCCAGTTTCCATGCTGTGTCCCCTTTAGTGGGTTTAAGGACTCCCACTAAAATCCCGCTGATCCCTGCAATTCGCCCATTAAAAATCAATAATATTGCCACAGCTAAACCAATCAACACACCGCCAATCGCCGCAGAGCCTGGCGTAAAATGCGCCCAATCAATCGTCATTTTAATTCCCCTTCACAGGACAATAGAGTTGATACAACGTATTGAGTAAGGTGAATAATTTCTCATCCGCAATAGAGTAATAGATTCGCTTACCTTCTCGACGCGTCGCGACTAATCCTTCATTTCTTAATACGGTTAACTGCTGGGATAACGTCGGCTGCACAATCCCTAACGAGGCTTCTAAATCACTCACACAAGCCTCGCCTTGTGTTAACTGGCACAGCAATAATAATCGGTCTGGATTCCCGAGTGTTTTTAATAATGACGCAGTTTGCGTTGCTGCTTGAGTCATTGCTAAAAGCAGCTGTTCTGAGTTTGATTGTTCACTCTTTGACATCATTGGATCTCTTGTTACTATGTATAATATTATACTATTTAATAATATATGTTTTGATATATTGAATGTCAATTATCACTTGTTGTTACTATATGACTTCACGTATTCTTGAGGACATGAAAACAATCCGAGTACCCATTCTGCTTCAACAGCGAGTGATGAAAACCCTACGTGAAAAGCTCGCGTT
This sequence comes from Providencia sp. wls1916, assembly GCF_009706585.1. Taxonomy (NCBI): domain Bacteria; kingdom Pseudomonadati; phylum Pseudomonadota; class Gammaproteobacteria; order Enterobacterales; family Morganellaceae; genus Providencia; species Providencia sp. wls1916. The sequence continues at coordinate 59,113 of NZ_WLUL01000011.1, read as the reverse complement.
AGCTGAAGAAAAACTGGAACAGAAATTTCCAGAGCCCGCTATCAACTATAAACAGCGTGGAACCACCGCGGGCAGCGCCTATTTAAAAGATTGGGAAATTCGCGTTAATCCTACGTTGTTAATTGAAAATCCAGACAATTTTGTGGACGAAGTGATCCCCCATGAGCTCGCCCACTTGCTGGTTTACCGTGTATTTGGACGTAAAGGGGTCGCCCCTCATGGCAATGAGTGGAAATGGATGATGCAGACTGTTTTAGGGGTAACGGCGAAACGGACTCACAACTTTGCGGTGACCAGCGTCAAAAGCCAAACTTTTCGTTATCTTTGTGGTTGCGACACAATTCATGAACTTACCATTAGAAGACATAACAAAGTTGAGCGCGGGGAAAATCAGTATTTATGTCGAAAATGCGGGGAAATTCTCAAGCGAGAAATTGAGCCAGCGGCAGAGTGTTAATTCCCTGCCGCATCAAGAGGTAGAACCGAACTTAAGCGAACTCCGTCATCACTAATTTCGCGATTTCAAAGTAAATAATCAAGCCAGTACCATCAATAAATGTCGCGATAAATGGCGCAGAAACCACCGCTGGGTCAACCTTCAGCTTCTTCAGAACCATTGGAATAATAGAAGAAACAATCGCACTCCACACGGTAATAGCCACAATCGTTAAGCTCACCACGATAGTCACTTCATGACCCACACCTAAGATCCAAGCACGAATTAACGCCGCGCCACCAATGGTGACAGCCACTAAGAACGAGGTTGACACTTCTTTTTTCAATACCGCACCGAGGTTACGTAAACTCACCTCCCCCAACGCCATCGCTCTCACGAGGGTCGATGTGATCTGAGTTCCGCTGTTTCCGCCGGTACCAATCAATAATGGAATAAAGAACGCCAGTGAAATAGCGGCTTCAAGTTGCTCTTCGAACGCTTTTAGCACGGTTCCAGTATAGGCTTCCGCCACAAACAACATTAATAACCACACAACACGCTTACGCCATAAAGTGACTGGACTGGTGGTTAAATACGGCTCTTCGAGTGGCGTAGTAGCCCCCTGCAATTGTGCATCGAGGGTATTTTCGTCTTCAATAAGTTCTGCGATATCTTGAGGACGTAATACACCCATTAACTTGCCGAACTGAACAACAGGGATCATATCCAAACCACTATGATTAATTAAATCATAAACATCATGGCGTGATTGTTCAGGGGAAACAGAGAAATAATTGTGGCGCATAATATCCGACACTAATAAATCTTCTGCTGAGGCAAGTAATGATTTAACGGACAGAATTCCATTTAAATAGTTTTCACTATCTACGACAAATAAATACGTTGGAATTTGTTCGCCTTCGAGATGTTCAATAAGACTTTTCTTCACACATGCCACAGAGTCGGCAACCGATACTGGCAAATATGATTGGCTCATATAAGCGTGAACAGTTGAATCATCAATTTTAGTTGGCTGTGATTGATTAGACTTTTGACGAGCGTCTTTCATCGCGGACTGTGCAATAGCTACTGCACCCGCTTTGTTCTGGGTAGAAAATGACATTTTTTTAGTCCCTATTACTGTTGTTTACTCAAACAGTACTCACATAGGGGCGAAACCAGATGAGAGAATGCGATTGCTATCTCTTCGTCTCGGTTTTAGCACTATACAACGTATCCTGAATCAATCAGGAAGTTACATGGGGATATACCTTCGGTCGATATATCCTGTCCTAATCTTGGGCGTCTCTCGACGTCGTCAGATCAGTAACCTATGTTTGTATAGGAGCCTCGCCTAACGAGTTACTGCACTTTGGATGCGGCGCGAATTATACCCACTGAGTGTTCAATTACCACCCTTTTACCCCTCTCTTTTTTTAATAGCCCACCCTCGTTTAAGTTTTGTTTAAGTTAATGTATATCAAGAATTCACCGTGTAACCATTTGTAACTTTAATAGAAACTTATATTATTCATAATACATAAAGTCATAATCACGCTATAAATTACTTTATTATTTTTTGATTATCTTTTGCCGCTAAAATACATGGATTAATAAACAAAAAAGCCACCTTATTTATATTCATAATAAGATGGCAATTAATGAGGCATTTAATTTTATATTATCGAAAATCGATTAAGCGATTTCTGTGTCGCCTTGTAATTGGCAACTGCACGCTAAAACATAGCCATTAGCAATTTCGTCTGCGGTTAATGTCATGGTGCTACTGGTTGTATAATTCCCCGAAAGCACTTTGGTTTTACAGCTACCACATACCCCTGCGCGACACGCGGCAATCATCGGTTGTTTATTCTGTTCTAACGCAGACAAAAGCGATGTTCCCACCGGTACAGTGAAATTCGCTAAACGGTGACGAATTTTTAAGTTCAGTACCTCTTCACTCACGGCTTCATCACCACCAGTAGTAAAGCGCTCCATAAAGAAGTGATCCGCTGGCACGCCTAGTGCCTTAGAAAATTCCTGCACATTTTTCATATATGGAACAGGCCCGCAAGTCATTACCACTCGCCCATGAATATCCGGTACTAACTCCAGCAATTTTTCTTGGCTTAAACGACCTTGTGCAACACCGCCGTTATCAGGTGTTTCAGGCATGATGCACAGTTGCAAACGTTGCGGATATTGCTGCACTAATCTTTGCCACTCATTGGCAAAAATAACCTGCTTTTCATCTCGCACATTAAACAGCACTTTGACATCCGTTTCAGGGCGATTCGCCATCAACCAACGGGTCATCGACATAATCGGCGTGACACCACAACCCGCTGCTAACATTAAATATTGGTGGCTTTGAACATTGGCACAAGTAAACTCCCCTTGCGCCTCAGACAACCAAAGATAATCCCCTGGTTTTACTGCTCCAGTCAGCCAACAAGAGCCTGTCCCCTCGTCTAATCGTCTCACTGTAATGGAGATAAAACGGCTTTGCCCCGGCGATGAAGACAAGGTGTAAGCACGCATCACGTCATCACTGTTTTTGATACTCACCAGCGCATACTGTCCTGGTTCATATTGGTAAAAATCATGATTAATCAGATTAATAGTCCAAACATCTGGGGTTTCCTGCACAATCGAGTGAATTTGCATTCTGTTCGGACATAGGCTTGTTGGCATGGTCATGGGTTACTCCTTGCAAGGGGGAAAGCCGCTTCCCCCTTGGTTTCCATCAAATTACGCAGGCAGGATTTCCGCCAGATCTTGTTCAACCGTGGTAATGCTGCGCATACCGAATTTTTCATTCAGAATATTCAGCAGATTTTCGGTTAAGAAGCCCGGAGCCGTTGGACCGGTGTAAATGTTTTTCACACCCAGAGCAAGCAGGGTTAACAAGATCACAATGGCTTTTTGCTCGAACCAAGAGAGAATCAGGCTCAGCGGTAAGTCATTCACACCACAACCTAATTTCTCTGCTAAGTTCACCGCTAACATAATGGCAGAATAGGCATCGTTACATTGACCCACATCCAGTAAACGCGGTAAGCCTTCTAAGGTACCAAAGTCCAATTTGTTGAAACGATATTTACCGCAAGCTAGCGTTAAAATCAGGCAGTCTTTCGGTACGCTGCGAGCGAAATCCGTGTAGTAACTGCGCTCACCACGGCTACCGTCACAACCACCGACTAAAAATACGTGGCGTAATTTTTTCTGAGCAACAAGATCAATCACCGCATCCGCAGCGCCCAGCAGGGTTTGACGACCAAAACCGACGGTAATTTTGTGTTCGATTTCAGTGTATGGGAAGCCCGCCATTTCCTGCGCTTGCGCTATCATTTCCGCAAAACTGTCGCCTGTAATGTGTTTCACACCCGGCCAACCCACAATGCTGCGAGTCCAGATACGTGCTTTATACTCACCCACATCAGGGTCGATAATGCAGTTAGAGGTCATTAAAACAGGGCCCGGGAACTTAGCAAATTCCACTTGCTGATTCTGCCAGCCACTGCCGTAGTTACCCACTAAATGAGGGTATTTTTTCAGTTCAGGATAACCATGAGCAGGCAGCATTTCACCGTGAGTGTAAATATTAATGCCTGTGCCTTCGGTCTGTTCTAACAACATTTTTAAATCTTTCAGGTCGTGACCTGAAATCAAAATACATTTACCGGCAACTGGGCGCACGTTAACTTCCGTTGGAACTGGATGACCAAATTCTCCGGTTTCACCTGCATCCAGAATTTCCATGATTTTGAAGTTCATCATGCCGATAGCCATTGCATTGTCGAGCAGCTCATTCATATCCGCTGGCAATGTGCCTAACCACGCCATAATTTCATGGTATTGAGCATAAATCTGGTTATCAAACTGACCTAAAACGTGAGCATGCTCCATATACGCCGCCGCACCCTTCAAGCCATACAGGCACAGCATACGTAAACCATGAATATCATCGCCAATTTGCGCTTTATCGACATCTAACGCAAATTGTGCCGCTTGCTGTTGCAGAGTCGCAATATCCTGCCCTGCTAATTGCAGGTTGATTAGCGGGTGATTAAATGCCACTGCGCTATTCACTGACAGGCAGTGTTTGATTAATTTATCACGCAGATAAATGGCTTCACGGGCATAACCGATAATACGTTCAGAATCGAAGTTAACGTTGGTCAATGTAGAGAAGAAAGCGCGCGGTGCGAAACTGTCCACATCATGATCAATAATGCCCAGTTCACGAGCCACCACCGCACTTGCAGATAAGCTTTGCAGGACAGCAACTAATAAATCTTGCAGGTCTGAAGTTTCAGCGGTTTTACCGCACATACCTTGCGAATAAGCGCAGCCATTGGTTGCTGGAGTTCTAATTGTTTGTTCACATTGCACACAATACATGGAGGAAACCTCTTTAAGTTGCATTTCATATACAACATTAAGATTACCCCTTTTAAATAAATAGAAAAGCACCTTAAAATTCTATTTGCAGGTTTGTTGATCTACATTAACTTTCACTATAAATAAGAATTATTCAATGTTGTAAAATAGGCAGTTTCACTAAGCCCAGTTGATTTTTTGCTGGGGTTTCAAAGCAGTATTGCTATACTATGTTTATCATTCATACTTCATAAGTTATTGTTGTTAAATCATTTTAAGAGAATCAAAAAGCGATGATGCAGGCTAATTCGACTCCAAAATCAGACAACAAAACCCATTTTAGTTTTTTACGTCACGTGAAAGAATCCGATAAAACACCACTCAAAGTGCTTGTTTTAGCGGCTATTATTGGTGCCGTCGTTGGGCTGATAGGCTCCCTGTTTATGCTAGGGACTGAGTGGGTCAGCAATATTCGTATCGCATCTGTTAACCAATATGTCACCAACAAATGGTTGGTGATTCCTACCATGTTTGTGGCTTCCGCCCTATTAGCCATGCTTGGCTACTATTTGGTTAAACGCTTTTCACCTGAAGCGGGAGGCTCTGGGATCCCAGAAATCGAAGGGGCACTGCAAGATTTGCGCCCTGTCCGTTGGTGGCGAGTGATCCCAGTGAAATTTATCGGTGGGTTAGGTACGTTAGGCTCCGGCATGGTGCTCGGTCGTGAAGGTCCCACCGTGCAACTGGGGGCGAACATTAGCCAAATGTTTTATGACCTATTTCGCCTCAAAGATAATGAATCTCGCCATACATTATTGGCTGCGGGTGCCGCTGCAGGCCTTTCTACCGCCTTTAATGCCCCATTAGCGGGGATACTGTTTATCATCGAAGAGATGCGCCCACAATTTAAATACAGCCTTATTTCCATCAAAGCCGTGTTTATTGGCGCCGTCAGTGCCACCATTGTCTTTCGCCTAATTAATGGCGAAGCCGCGGTATTAAACATTGGGCAATTCTCCTCTGCCCCCATGGAAACCCTGTGGTTATATCTGATTTTAGGCATGTTATTTGGAATTGTGGGCATTGGCTTTAACCGCTTCTTGCTCTATCTGCAAAGCCTATTTTTAGCTTTCTACCAAAATAAAGTATCACGGTTTGTTTTGATGGGTGGTTTGATTGGGGGTAGCTGTGGCGCTATCGGTGTATTTGCGCCAGAAGTTGTGGGTGGCGGCTATAGCGTGATCCATCAAATGGTCGCCAATAGCTTTACTATCACCATGCTGATGGTCTTTTTTGCCCTGCGCTTTTTAACCTCAACCATCAGCTTTAGTTCTGGTGCGCCAGGTGGGATTTTCTCGCCGTTATTAGCCCTTGGCACGCTATTTGGAGGCATTTATGGTTATGCGGCACTGGAGCTGTTCCCAAATTATTCGATTGAAGTCGGTACCTTTGCAATAGCCGGCATGGGAGCGTTGTTTGCCGCGACAGTGCGTGCGCCATTAACGGGCATTGTCTTAGTGTTGGAAATGACCAATAACTATCAATTGATTTTACCGATGATTATTACCTGTATTGGCGCAACAATGGTGGCACAATTCTTAGGGGGTCGACCACTTTATTCTGTGCTGCTCGAAAAAACCTTAGAGCGCAGCGAAAAACAAGCAGCAGCGTCCAAGCCCTAAAATTCATTTTTCCCTAACCATAGAACGCATAATGGGTTGCCTAGGCAACCCATTATGTTGATGACAAAGAGGGATAAAAGCGTGGTTTTTCCCTCTTTGTGTTATCAGGCGAAAATCAATAAATTGATTTTCCTCGTTAATTTTACAACCTATTATCTTCGCTATCGCAGGTTATTTTTTCTTAGCTATCAGCGTTGCAAAGTTCGGTTTAATTCGGTTACCTTGCGCATCCGTTCTGTGCAAGTGTCCTGGGTTTTCATTGTATTTGAGGATTTCCCAGTCTTGATAATATTGCTGTAATTCACCCGGTTTTAAGAAGCACTTAAATGGCACCATATCCAGTGGCGCATCTGGCGTTTCTACCGCGCATACCACAATATTAATTCCACCCTCTACAGTGTGTGATTGCATATCCGCGATAATGTCAGCAATTTTATCCCGTTGTAAGAACATCAACACGACGGTAGAAATAATCAAATCATAGTCACCTTGGATTTGGTGACTATTAATGTCATACAGCGCGGTATGGATGTTCTCTATGCCCGATTGCTGCTTAACAGTTTCGATGGCTTGAATATGGTTTTGGTTAATATCCACTGCCGTCACATCATACCCTTGCTGGGCAAGGTAGAAGCTATTACGCCCACGACCTGAACCTAAATCCAATACTTTGCAAGGTTTTGCTAAGTTATTCTCGCAAAGATAGCGCACTTCAGAGTGAGGCACGCTGAGATCATACCGCTTATAAAACTCAATTTCAGGGCGGCATAAAAAAGAGAGTTGGCAACGCATATCATCGCTGCAATCAGCAATACGATGCCAGACTTGAGGCTCAATCACGGGTGGTTGGTTTTGCGTATCAAACGTAAATTTTTGCTCGCTACCGTCTTCATCAAAAATAATAAAATCGAGGGAGCCTTGTAACACTTTCAATTGGGCGAATGTATCTTCTTTGGTGTTATGGCGGTCTTGGAACATTAATGGAACCGAAGCCTTATCCCAAACAGGCATGGTTTTGTAGCACACTAATTCAGTCATGGGGTCACCTTTAAGTTGCATATTAAATACATCTTATGCCGTTCATCTTAATAGTGCAACGTTTTCATAGATAAAGAATGAATGAGTTGATGTGCATCAACCTCCTGCTGTACAGGAGGTTAAACTCGGGATCTTGGACTTAGTAGCCCAGCTGCTCTGCACTCAGTCCCAAAAATTCAAACGGTTTGGTATCAACATATTGCTCGGTCGCATCACCCGAATAAATATGGCTTTGCTCTTCACCGAGATCTAATTTTTTCACTTTTCCGGTCTCATTGGAAAAATCAATTTTCTTTAGATCCGTCCAAAAAATATTTGGCGTTAAAGCAGACTCAAAGAAATAGAGTTGACGCTTGCTATCAACCAGTGTGCGCCAACGGGTAGATGAAATCTCAGGGGACGTTTCAGACGTTAAACCGTATGGAACAGACACATTACGAATAACCCCAAACACACTGGCAACCGCTTTATTTGGCGTTGTTTTTTGTGGAATAGCATTAATGTAGAACTGCGCTCGAGCGAAACGATCCGCTGAGCGGTTGGTCCCTGGTAGCATTACCGTGCCACCAATACCTTGCCAATACTCTTGCATTGCTAACTGCTTTTCATAAGCCGGAGAGTTAGTCATAACTTGGTATTTACGGCTATGGTGAATGACTTGTTTGCCATCGATATATTCGATAATCGCGCTATCACCACTCGCATCGGAAAGCGACAAGTGCAAAGTCGCTAAGCGATTTTGTCCCGGAACCTTATCAGTCGCGACTATCAGAGGCGTTTTTTCTAATGCGGCAACCGCTTCTTCAACCGTGGCATAGTTATCCAACATATATTGCGCCCATAGTGAAATAGACAATGCGGGCTTTTTATTATCTAACTCAGGGTATTTCGATTCGGCCAGCCAGAGTAAGTTTGCTACTAACCCTTTTTCATTAACACCATCCGTCGTAGAAATATCGTAACCTGACGCTATCACGCTACCGTATTTGGATTTCCATTTGAGTGATTGTGGTCCTGCTGCCCCACTTCGCTCCATTCCTCGTGGAAAAATCCATAAATTGGTACCCACATCATATTTCCAATCCATGGTTCTACCGGTCATAATTTGTTGGTCTTCCCCGAGATAAACAACGCGGGTACAAGCCTGAGAAACCATGGCAGGAACATAAATTGCAGCGATGGTTAAGAGCGTTACAATGCTTTTCTTCACAAATCGCATCTTGCCTCCAAATGGTATTGAATGAGTAGCGCAGATAAGCCACGCGAATAAATAACTACTATTTATATTAGACAGTATATCGTTTTCGGCGTGTTATTAGAGGATAGATATTGAAACAAAATGCAACAAGGATTAACTCACTCGATCAAACCGTTGACGTTTTCCAGTGAGTTAATCCTATTAAAAGATGGAATGGATTAGCCGGCGCTATTATTTTTTCTTTGCAGAAAACCATGAGCGCAATAATGCTGCTTTTTTCTGATTGTCAGGAATATTTAGCGCGGAGTCATACAAGCTAATTGAAATTTGGCAAACTGTTGCAGGTGATTTTTTCCCAGCCTTTACATCAATCAGCATGGTAACGTCATTTCCGTATTTTTCCGTTAATCCGATTCTCAGGGAGTCCATCAATGCCTGATACTCTTCTTCAGATAACGTTGTACGCTTCTCGCTTGTTTCGCTAGAAATCAACAAGGCATTGATTGCACTCACTTGTTTTAATAAGACATCTTGGCTTTTTTGTGGCGGAATGACATCCTCAGGATCCCTTAACTGTGGGAATAACGCGTCATAACACATTTTCCCGGATGGGTCTTGCTCTAACAATGATTTGATATTGTCGTTCACTTTAGCGACAAAATTAATTACTGTTTCATCGGAGGCATAAGGCATGCGCTCAACGACCAGATTCATTGATTGGCTAACAACCTGATCCAATAATTGACGACGTAAGTCTTCGTTAGCAGGATCATATTGAGACATTAAAGGCTCAAAGCTCTGGTAAGTGACAGGGCTTAATTTTTTGATAGTGACTAAAATCGGCAGTTCTTTTTCAACTTGAGCAATGGCCTCTGAATGAATTTCGCTATTACTTTCCGTCGATAGTACGTTGTTGTCTTTACTTAACCAGTAAAAACCCAGCGCAAAGATAATAAAAATGATGCTAACGACTACTGCGATTTTGCGTGAACTGTTTGTATTCAAAGTGAATCTGCCTTTTAACAATCTGTCTTTTAACAATTTGTTGTTAACAACAAAAGCCAAAAAACCAATACTCAATAATAAACTCTTATTATTCTAGTCGTGAATGCGAGCATATCGCTATAGGAATAGGAGTAAATACGAAGAAAAAAGTAGAAAATTAACAGTTCTAATCAGAATTAAGAATGAAAAAACCGCAGGCACTTATTTCAGTCCCTGCGGCTTTGATAAATTGAAGGAAACGCATTTCAAAAATACGAATTACTTAACTTGAACACCTTCAACAGACAGCATTAACTCAACTTCTTGAGATTTAGGACCTAAATCAGATTTGATATTAAACTCTTTCAGTTTAATGTTCCCTTTTGCTTCGAAGCCTGCACGGTAGCCACCCCAAGGATCTTTACCTTCACCCGTTAATTTCGCATCTAAAGTGATTGGTTTTGTCACGCCGTTTAAGGTGAAGTCTCCTGTTACGAGGTATTTGTCACCCTCTTTTTTCACTTCTGTGGAGACAAATTTCGCTTCTGGGAATTTTGCTGCATTTAAGAAATCTGGGCTACGTAAATGCTTATCACGCTCTGCGTGGTTAGTGTCGATGCTGCCAGTTTTAATTGTCACTTCAACTTTATCTTTTGCAGGATCTTTCGCATCGTAAGTAAAGTTACCATCAAAATCTTTAAAGCTACCGTATAACCAGCTGTAACCTAAATGCTGGATACGAAATTCAATAAAACCGTGTTGACCTTGTTTATCAAATTGATAATTTTCTGCCAATGCAGATCCTGCTGATAATAATAAAGTACCCGCAGCAAGACCTAAAATAGATTTCTTCAACATAACTCTCTCCACGTTATTTATCGGGATTAAAACCCAACATTCTTTTTAAAGTAATATCACCATCAAAGAAATGGTGTTTTAAAGCTGCAAATGCATGCAGAACAGATAACAAAACAACAGCCCAAGCTAAATAAAGATGAATTTCACCTGCTGTATCCGCTTGTTCTGCTGCACCTGTAAATAATGCTGGCACTTCAAACCAACCAAATACGCTTATTGCTTGTCCATCCGCAGTTGAAATTAAATAACCGCTGATCAAAATAGAGAATAAAATAATATAAATTAAAAGCTGAACCGTAATGGAGGCAAATTTCGTTAATTTGCTATAGCTCGATAACGGCTTAGGTGGTGGAGAAATAAATCGCCAAACCACACGAAAAAGCATGATAAAGAATAGCAACATTCCTATGCTTTTATGTATTTCAGGAGCTTGATGATACCAGGTGTCATAGTAGCCTAATGACACCATCCATAAGCCTAATGCAAACATTCCATATACGACAATTGCGACCAACCAATGAATGAGCAGCGAAAGATGCCCATAACGAGTGGCGTTATTTTTCCATTGCATAATTTAAAAACCATATAGTTTTAAAGGTAATTACTTGTTTTACCAAGTAGGAATAATCATAAGGTTAATCTGGCTTTATTCCTATCCCAAAGTTAAACAAATATTTTGTCGAAGATATTCAAATAGTATCATCATCATGATGAAAAATAGATGAATTCTATTTTTCTTATTACAAGCGTAAACCTTTAATAAAGAATCTTCTATTTATGTAAATAAATTACATCTAATAGCGCCTAAGATTATTTAATCTGCTGATTTTCTTATTACCCATCATAATATGATAGATGAATTTGTTATAAATATAGTTCAGCTTTTCTAAAATAGGTAGGTGAAATTTTTATTTCCATAAATAAATTAATCTAATTTTCTCTATTCCTGCTAAATTGGTACTCTGTCTATAGGTTGTTTTTTCTTTATTCTTAGAGGCTAGCGTATGTATACATTATGGATTGCCAACAAAAATTACTCTTCATGGTCTCTAAGACCTTGGATCCTGTTAAAAGCATTACAAATCCCTTTTGAAGAGAATATTTGCTTCTTCGAAAATGGCAAAAGTAGCCATGAAAAATTTAGCCGTTTTTCACCTTCAGGCTTAGTGCCATGCCTGATTGATGGCGATAAGACCATTTGGGACTCTTTGGCAATTTGTGAATATGTTGCCGAAGATTTCCCTCAAGTTTGGCCCACTGAAAAATCAGCGAGAGCCTGGGCTCGCAGCGCGAGTGCTGAAATGCATGCTGGTTTTACCGCACTACGCCAACAGTGCCCGATGAATGTGACAAGAAATGAGCCTCTCACTGAAATTTCACATGAACTGCAAGGAAACCTAAATCGCATTCAGCAATTATGGCAGGAAGGTTTTGATAAATTTGAAGGACCTTGGTTAGCAGGAAAACACTTTACTGCCGTCGATGCATTTTTTGCACCTGTAGCATTTCGTATTCAAAGCTACCAATTAAAAGTCAATGAGCAGGCTCAACAATGGATTGAGCGCATTATTGCATTACCAGCGATGCAAGAGTGGAAGCGTGCCGCAGAAATCGAGCCGTCTATCGAGCACTAAAAAAACACCTGTACGAGCATCAAAATTAATTTTTGAGCAGTTTGAGTAATAAGCAGACCCAAACTGCTCATTTTAATCACAAATCACCTAGAGGCTTTCATCCCAAGGATCGGCAGTCATCACATCCCCCGTTGGGGTATGCAGCGTTACTTGGTCATTTTTAAACCATTCCGCTAAAGAAAACCCACCTTTCGGTGTTTCCACATGAATATCAATTGGGCAATATGGCGTATTGGCTTTGATTGCAAACTGCGCAAAGTCTTCTTTTTGCTGGCGAGTTGGGCATCGAATCACCACATCAAGGTCGCAATCTGTCAGCATACTTTGAATATCCGTCGCCAGTGTATAAGCGCAGCTACCCGTCACTCCCCACTTCCAAGGCCAATTGTGCTGAGAAATTAGCAACAAAACTTGGATAGGAGGTAACGCAATAAACATCGAACGTTGCAGTTCAATGGAATTCGACACTAAAGATTCCACATTCATGATGTGCGTAATGGCCGATTTTGAAATTTGGGTCGTCACACGCTGATGGGGCTTAATACCACGAATAGCCACGGTGAGTTGGTTTTCATCAGCTTTTTCTCGGTGCACAATAAGGGGTAGTTTACTGTTCCACTGCGTTTGAACCCATTCCGGCAGAGTATCAAGAGGGACATCGCTATTACTACCAACCCAAACAAAATCATGGGGATTAATTATTTGCATTTATTCTTCCTTATCATGACGACAAATTGCTCTCGCTCTGCGCTATTATGCATTTTTTCAGATAGATGAATACATTCACTCATAATCAACATCTTTATTTGTACCATTAAAAACAAAGGTTCATATGTTATTAAAGGGGAAATTTGTCTTCAAATAGCAATATGTTATCATAGAATACTCTTAATAATTAAAGAGTTAGACTACGAATTTTGAGCATCATAATATGAAGAAAATCCCTGCTATCCATGACGGAATTCTGTTCAGCAGCTGCTTAGTTTTAAGCGCTCTCACTGCATTTGCACTGATCGACGTTCAGGCCGCCATGTGGGCAGCATTTTCAACGCTCTACTCATTTAACCTATTTAATGCCGCTAAAGAATATAAAAATTACCTCTATACTGCTTTTTGGCTATCCATGATTCTAGTCGCCATCTATATTGGCGATACGCTACGCTTAGGCACTGGGTTTTATATTTATCTGGCGATATTCTCATTTATCTATTATCAGCTCTATGGCACAGATCCGATCATGGACTTAACCATGAAATTCATGATTATCATGTCCACCATTGGCACAATCTTGCCTGAAGTATCAAAAAGCCTGACCTTAGGCTTTTTAATTGGCAGTGGTGTTACCTTGCTCACCTATTATTTTCTCAGCCACAAAATGACTCGCCATTCCATTATTACGCCACTTACTGTGGAAAAAAATCTATTTACCCTACGTAAAAATATTATCCCGCGGTCAATGACCTATACCATTGGATTACTATTAACTTTGGCTATCCCTCGGATGGTAGATTTAGGGCATTTCTATTGGACATTGCTGACTTTTGTTTTTGTATTACACCCAAAATCTGAAAGCATTGTACGCATTACACTGCAACGGGTGGCGGGTAGCTTAATTTCCGTGTTATTCCTATTTCTATTATTTAATACCCCGTTGATGCCTTATATTGGGTTAGTGGCGATTTTGGTTTTCGCCTTTTTGCTGCCAATGAGCTTTCATCACGGCTATACCTTTATGACTTTTGTCGTCACCAGCCTAATCCTCTCCGTTCTTGAGCAAGTGGTTTATTGGCGTCATCCTGTTTATACATTATTGTTTGATCGCGTTCTTGAAACTGCATTAGGTGGGGCTATCGCTATCATTACCAGTATTATCTTGAAATTATTTAGAGAAAAAAGCCCGGAAAGCTAACACTATTCGGAGGTATAGCGCTAACCATCCAGACTTTGTTTATAGATTAATTAGGTTGATATCTCGCTGAAGCTCTACCCGACTTCACCATGGTAATGACGCATTTTCCCCATTCGCGTGCTCGCCGTAATACAATGACGGCAAGAAACGAGACAAATAGGTAAATTCGTTATAACAGTGGCGCATTAGCTCTAGTCCAATTTCATCGGACAGCTGTGTGCGCGGATCCTCAAGAGATGCGCCTAGCAAGAAACGGCTACGTAATACACAACCAAACTCAGTATCACGGGCTAGATGCATCATTTTCCCATCAATAGGATACCCCTTGGCATCTATTTCAATATGCTCACCAAAGCCAATCGAAGAGCAAACTGCACCGGAAATATGCCCCTCTTTGATGGCTTTTTCATAAGCTGAAGCCTCAAAGAAATCCGTTGGTTCTCTAAATTTTAACTTCGCAGCAACAGGCGGGATCGCACCGAGAGATTCAACCGCATGGATGGAAGCGCCAATAAAACTTTGCCCTTTTTGCCATTTATCATCCCAGCCGTGATGAGCAACATGGTCATGGGGATGCCACCAGCGGATATGTTGTGTGGTTTCAAAAAAGGTAAACCACCACGTTAACATTCGGCCTTTACAACCATGCAAATCGGTACGAACTGCGACTGTTAATAACCCATTTTCATCACGCTCAATACCCATTTCCATGCGTAACGGATGTGGAAGTAGCAACTGATTTATGTCGTCAACTGCCCATGTTTGATTTGTTTTCATGATGACCTACCTATCTCGTTTTATTAGGAAACTTATTTTGTTTCCTAATTAGTTTTGAGCTAAAATGAAAAAAAGTCAAGATAGCAAAATGAGGTAAGCCATTTATGTCAAACAACAGTGAGAAGAAGCCAACTCGAGGTCGCCCAAGTATTCCTGAGGCGCTTCTCAAAGAAAAAATCATGAATGCAGCGCTGAATTCACTACTTGAAGATGGATACCAACTCACCAGTATTGATAATGTGGCAAAACGTGCAGGCGTAGCTAAAAAAACCATTTATCGGTTTATGGAAAATCGTGAAGAACTCGTGGAAAGAGTCGTACTCAATTGGACGGATAGCTTTGTACCCTTGTTTGAACATAAAGCCACGACCCGCGATGAGCTATTTAGCCTATTGCAGAATAATTTAGAAATTGTCGCAAAAACTGTTCTTTCCCAAGAAGCTGTTGGGCTGTATCGCTTATTGCAGACAGATTTTGTGCACAAAGAATTGCTATTAGAAAAATACCAACAAAACGGTATTGAGCGCAGTCGCCAATTACTCAATCAATGGTTAACCCGCCATGCGCAAGACGAAATTATCCAACAGCATGATTTTGCCATTATCAGCGATTTGATCCTCTCTATGACGATAGCTGAACCATTACGCCAAATTTCATTAGGGCTTTCCCCGGCTGGGCTGACACCCGAGTTTCAGCAAAGGATCACCCATGTGATTGATTTTTGTCGCTCTAGAGTTTAGAGAAAAAACAACCAAATACATTTTCATGCTCTATACTTTCATTAACATTCATCAAGCCTGACAAATGAAAGGCAGCTGGAGCTAAACATGAAAATATCGATCCTAGGAGCTACGGGTTTTGTCGGTAAAGCGTTGGTTTCTGAAGCCTTAATGCGTCATCATCAAGTTACTGCAATTTCTCGTCACAGCAATCAGCTCGCCCAACATGCTCATTTAATTGCTGAATCAGGAGATATTACGGATGTGGCATGGCTAACATCCCGGCTTAAAGGTCAAGATGTGGTGCTTAGCGCATTTAATGGAGGATGGAGTAACCCTAATCTGTACCGCGATACGGTTGCAGGTAACCAAGCAATCTTAGATGCCGTAAAAAGGGCGGGTATAAAACGATTTATTGTAGTTGGTGGTGCCGGCAGTTTAGAAATCGCCCCTGGTGTTCTATTGCTCGACTCCCCCGATTTTCCAGCCAATATTTGGCCTGGAGCCCAAGCTGTCAAAGAATTTAAAACGACGTTGGAATCTATCGATAGCTTAGATTGGACATTTGTTTCTCCTGCCGCGATGCTTGAAGATGGCGCTCGGACAGAAACATTTCGCCTTGGTGGAAAACAGCTATTAATGAATGGCAATACCCCCGCAAAAATATCCGTTCAGGATTTAGCGGTAGCGATATTAGATGAGGTAGAGCGACCACAATTTATTCGTCAGCAGTTTACAGCTGCATATTAATAACAAATGGATTCCGAGTAAATCATGACTAAATGTATCTGTTTATTTGTTTAACATAAAAAGTAATACAATCATTAACGTTTAATGAATATTCGTATATTCCCGTATAAAAATATGATTACTCACTTATAAATAATTAAATTAAGATTATCATCATTTAAATAAAGTTAAGTTTAGCTATCAATATAATTTAAACTTGTGCGTTATTAATTCATATTGAGACTAGAGTTTTATTTTATTTTTAGATGCGATGATTTTGATGAGCTTTATGAGATTATTCATAATAGGCAGTTATTGTATGCAGATATAATCTAAAAGCAGAGTATTAAGCCGGAAGAAACAACCTATAATAGTAAAACAGATAATCTCTTCCGGTCAGACGATTAAATTCATGGAGTCCCTTTTATCAAAGCAGGGTCGAAAATAGAGAATTTTTGCTTTCCTAGTGATAGCTAACTATTAAAAACAAATAAAAAACATAACATACTGATATTTTTAATGAAGTGTACTACGAGCGCCACTATTTATGTTCACAACACCATATAAGAATGATGCGGGTTCCAAGTTAAATAAATAGGCAAATTGAAAAAGTGAATCAACATCAATGCAGCTTTCTCCACTCTCGAAACGATTCATTTCATCTTCAGAAACACCAATTAAATCGGCCGCTTGCTGAATACTCATTTTATGACTTTCTCTTTGCATACGGATCTTAATCCCTAGCTTTTTCGCAATTTCATTTTCATTCATAAATGCTCCTTTTACTATTAGATTGAATACCAATTATGAGGGCAGCTAAATTATCATCACACCAAGTTTAATTAATTGACTTATGTTAATAAAATACGACATACATCACATCATTTAGTGACACTCATAAATAGATATTTTTCACTTAAAACTGCAATTGGTTGATTTAAATTACAAATAAAACCAATAATCCATGTAATATAAAAATAAAAGCGTGATAGCAATCACATAAAATTCAGATTAATACCTGTGTATATTTACTTATTATGCCCATCAAATAATGATGCAAAAATTTAATTACTCATTTAATGATGATCTGCAGCATATGGCTATATTACAAAATCACAAAAACAATGATCAAGGATTATCTTAACTTTTTTCAAATAATGATAGCTTACGTTTATATACTTAAATTTATTCTTATATTTTAAATCATCTACTAATGACATATTCACTTAAACAACATGCAATATCATAATAATAACTGACTAAATCATCTATCACTATCAGAATAATTTTTTATCATTTATTTAACTTTTCTCAAATAACTTATTTTGTCATACAAAATATGAATATTAATGAATGATGATTGAATTATATTCACACCAACTGAATCGAGTAACCTATTGAATATTTGCTTTAATTCTATTCATTTGTTAAACGCTTTAATTCTATTTATATGAATAGCATTTTCTTTGCATAAAGACTGAGTTAACAAAAAATGCGTTGTAGACTATCAAAAAATTCAGCGTATTCCTAATACGTTACCTCTGTTTAATAGCCTAACCAACCATCATTTCGAGTGTAAAAACCCAATTAAAACTTACCTAACTTCACATTGCATATAAAAAAATTGCCAGTAGACATGCTATCCTATGTTCAATTACGATGAGTTTTATCTAACTTTAATGCTCAGATTTGGCGCTTACTTAAAAATAACGCCTGTTGTAAAAGTAACTGGAAAGGTAACCATGCTACAAGAAAGTGTTATCAGGGAAATTATTCTCTGGATCGAACAAAATTTAGAGTCACGGCTCTCCCTTGATACCGTGGCTGATAAATCTGGATACACTAAATGGCACTTTCAACGATTATTTAAAGCCCAAACAGGTCTTGCGTTAGGTGCTTATATTCGCGCTCGTCGTTTATCCTGCTCTGCGGTTGCTTTACGCTTGACGAGTGATAGCATCATGGATATTTCACTACGCTATCGATTTGATTCACAACAAACTTTTTGCCGTGCATTCAAGAAACAATTTGGTGTAACGCCTTCAGAATATCGTAAACGCTCAGGCTGGCATATTGAAGGGTTCTGCCTTCCTCTGCGTGAAAGTAAAGAGCTCGAAGCTCATGTGGAATTAGTTGAGTTGAAAGAGATCCACTTAGTAGGAATGACTCATCGCTACACACAAGGCATTAACGAGTGGAACTTAAAAACTGAAGAGTTACGACGCCAGTATTGGAAAAGCTTTTTAGATAAAAACAAGATTGTTGCCAAAAACTTATATGCTATCCACGGGGTTGATAAAAGCTCCGATGAAGAAGGCCGCTTCCTCTATTCCACTGCATTTGATGAAAACGATCTTGATGTTATGCCACCATTTACTAAAAAATTGATGGTGCCTGCCGGCAATTATTTGCAAATTAAATTTATCGGTAACTTACAAGGTACTGACTATAACGACATTATTTATACCGTTTATGGAAAGGTGCTCGCCGAGATGGATATTGCTCGCGGCTTAGGCGCTGATATAGAACATTATGTTTTAAAATCAACGCCAACTTATGAGGATTTTACTAGTCACCCTCATACTTACATCCAAGAGCTGAATTACTATATTCCTGTGATTACATAAAAACTAACAACCCGCTTTTACACGGGTTGTTAGCTTCATTCAGTACTGAATAAATTAGAACGTGACGTTCAGTTTACCCCAGAATGTTCGACCTGGCTCATTTACAGGGCTATTGGACGAATAACCAAATCCACTGTTACCCGCTAAGTTCAAGTGCTCACTGTAAGTTTTATCAAACAAGTTATCAACACCCGCACTCAGTTTTACACTTTCATTAATACGGTATGCAGTATTCATCGAAAATACCGTAAAACCTGCACTTTCGCTGAAGTCTTTTCCAACCACGTTACCTTCGTTGATTGCTACGCGATCTTGACGACTCACCATGCGCACCAACCCCGTCGTTGTCCAATCGCCTTTTTCCCACGTTAAACCTAAACGGCTTTCCAATGGCGGCATTTGAGGTAGTGCACGTCCATCAGTTCTATTTTTCCCCCAAGAATACGCAAGGCTTGCATCGGCTTTCCACTCATCGCTGAGTTGATAAGCGACGCCCATTTCACCGCCCATGATCATCGCATTGACGTTTTCAACTTGGCTCATTCTGGCGTTAGTTGGGCTATAGCGGAATAAAATAAAATCATCAACGCGCCCTACATAAGCAGAAATCCATGCATTGGCTTTATCATCATTGTATTTCGCACCAATATCTAACTGTGTCGTTTTCTCGGTTTTCACATTGTCGAAAACATTTTTGCTGCCATTCGGACCCATTTTTGGCGAGAATAACTCCCAATAATCTGGGAATCTTTCTGTATACCCTACCCCTGCGTATAACATCACTGGCGTTTCAGGTAATGCATGTTCATAGCGAACGAATCCTGCTGGCATGA
Organism: Providencia sp. wls1916; assembly: GCF_009706585.1. Lineage (NCBI taxonomy): Bacteria > Pseudomonadati > Pseudomonadota > Gammaproteobacteria > Enterobacterales > Morganellaceae > Providencia > Providencia sp. wls1916. The sequence continues at coordinate 39,306 of NZ_WLUL01000011.1, read as the reverse complement.
CTGTGTTACGACCGGAAGACCCTACATCGGTGTAATTATCCACCAATACGCGGTCTAAACGTCCACCACCAATCACCTTACCTTGCTCGCTCGCAGTCCAAGTGACCTCACTGAATACGCCATAATCTTGAAATTCTGCATCTTTTTTCCAGCTATTATTGCTGTTTTTACGGTGCTTATTGGTCTGCATATCTGCACCAGTACGCAGCTCATAATCACTCCATAACCACGTCCCCATGACTCGACCGCCCATCGTCTCGCGGTCAACACGCATTTTCATTGGCATATTCATCATCATACCGTGCCCGCCATGGCCACCGCCCATATGCCCACCGCCAGATCCCATTGTGCTCGTTGGGCTACGCAGTGAATAGTTATCCATAATATGGTCGGCGTAGTTGTAGTAAACATTCCCTTCGATTTTATCGAATACCTCACCGATATTGCTTTTCTCGAAACGTAATCCTAAGCTTTCACGCTTGAATTGAGAGCCATCCATTCCTCGCCCTGCATATCGCGCTTCACCATCACCTTTCCCTGCGGAAAGCTCGAGTAATGTGTATTCATCCGGCGTCCAGCCCACTGCAACATCCGCATTCCATTTATCCCATTTAGACGGTACTTTGTTCCCGTTTCCATCTTTATAGTCATTAGAGTGAGATTTATTGCCAGTCAGGCGTACATAGCCTTTCTCATTGCCCAAGCTCACATCCGCATTAGCATCCCAACGCTGGTTCGATGCCGTCAATGCACTCGCATTACCTTGAATGCCCCCCTCCGTAAAGACAGGTTTTTCACGCTCAAAACGCACCGTTCCCGCCGAGTTTCCAGGTCCCCATAATACGGTTTGAGGACCTTTCACCATGGTGAGCAAGTCAAAGTTTTCCGGTGAAATATAGGATGTCGGCGCATCCATACGGGAAGGACACGCTCCCAACATTTCACTGTCATTCGTCATGATCTTAAGACGAGAACCAAACATGCCACGAAAAACAGGGTCGCCATTTGTTCCACCGTTACGGATTTGGGAAAAACCGGGGATCGTTTTCAAGTAATCAGAGCCATCACTCGCAGGTACTGGCTGTCTTGGGGTTTTAGGCGATGTTGAAATAGTTAACGGCGAGTCCACTGGCGCGGTGACAATCATCACTGAGCTATCGGTGATTGAGCTTTGATTTTCTTCTTTGGCGAAAGTGGATGTTGACGCGATAGCCGAAATCACCAGCGCAGTCATAGGTGCAAATTTAAAATTAATTGAGTTCATTTTTAGCCTATTTTTATCTGTTTCTTACTGCTATTAACTCAAGGAGTTAATGACCACTCAGCTTCTTTTGAAAAACAGCCTAGCCTCCTGAAAATGAAGCTAAATTTCAGGATAAGCGAAGTGGTTTTGTCCATTGAAGACAAAATGCAGTTTTAAATTACGTTAAATAAAGAAATAAGAATCAATAGGATGTCGGTGGTGCTCGAGCTAGCTGTAATGACCAAGGACGGAAAATTCGTAATTGAATACAACGTTCGAAAGGAACAAAGATAGCGAGGGTTGCTAATTGGCGGATCACCGCAGCAACAAATAAAATCAAAAATGGGAAGTGAACAAGTAGTTGGCAGTAACCACACGCGATGTCTTCCATCGGTGATTGCCCGATTCCCGTCATCAGCATATGGTTCATCGCACCGCCATCTTCGCAATGTTCAGACAATGGCATTTCTTGATGCTGCTGCATCGAATGCTCCGCCATTTCCCCATGCCCCATCGAGCAGTTGTTCATATGTGACATTGATTTTGAAATCAATGGCGCAACGAACAGCATCGCAACAGCGAGTAAGGCAAGGTAAGCGGCAAATTGTCGAATCGCGTGACGTAAATGCAACGGTTTTCCGGTGTTTCATAGCCTATAGATGGGCGCAGATTGTATCTTAATAAGAGGCTTAATGTTATTGTTTTTTGGCATTATTGTTAAGCATTAAATACTTAATTGAAATGGATCTTGTTTCCTATTTTATTAGTTAATCATAATGGGTTATTCATAAGTGAAAGCTTGCAATGACTACTTTGTAATAAAAAAGGGAGCCGAAGCTCCCTTTATTCAATCACATTAATGCCAGATGCCCCGAAAAGCGTTATTTACCTTCCGGTGTCTCTTTCTTCTCATGCAGCATCATCAGCGATTGCTCGACACTGCGCTCAATAATAGCTCTACGCTGATCATTCTCAGGTAACAGCTTTAACATCATCTGCCAAGCCGAAATTGCTTCGGGATAACGCCCTTGTTCGAACGCATTAAACGCAAATATACTGAGCGCTTTAACGTTAGTTCGGTTCTTCGCAATCAGCTTTTTGAGTAGCTCATTACCTTCTTGGTTATCACTTGGGTCTGACGAACGGGTTAATACTTCCGCATAGCCTAATGCGACCGCATCATCGTCAGGGGATAAGCGGTAAGCACGACCATAAGCATCGGTTGCCATGGTGGCGTTCCCTAATACCATCCCAATGCGACCAAGCATCACCCAGCCATCAATATTCTGTGGATCCTCTTGAAGGCGAGTACGTAAACCTAAAGCCAAGTTCTCCATCTCTTCATTATTCAGTGGAAGCTCATTGGCATTCAGCGCTCTATCTAACAATGCTGGCGCTTGCTGATAAGCCACATTCCAATCTTTCACTTTGCTGTAGCTACCCACTTCATAATACGCAGCACCTGCGACACCCAACGCTATCACAATGCCAGGAACATACACCCAAGCACTCACACGGCTCGCTTCAGGCAACGGCTCGTCATCATCGTTTTGAGCGACTTGGCTGGCTCTGACACGTTTTTTAGAACGGGCGTAAATCAACCATCCCCCAACGGCGATAGCCACAAATGGCATCCCCCATAACATTACGGTCAGCGGCGTTAATGGCGGGTTATACGTCACGAAATAACCATATCTCGCCACCATATAATCGACGATTTCATCGCGGCTTTTTCCCTCTTGCATCAGCTCATACACTTTCTGGCGCAAATCGAGAGCGATCATCGAGTTGGAATCAGCAATACTGTTGTTTTGGCATTTCGGGCAACGTAACTCTTCCGTTAATTTACGAAATTGCTGCTCTTGCTGTTCATTTTCGAACGTGAAAACTTCCGTGGAAGCCAAGCTTACACCTGCACTGAGCGCCCACATCATCAAGGCAATCACATATTTCATTGATTGGCCTCCTTGCTATAACGATCCCACAGCGGCTTCAGCTCGTTTTGCCAAACTCGCTCATCAACCGCACCGGCGTGGCGATAACGAATAATCCCTTGCCCATCAATTAAGAAGGTTTCAGGCGCGCCATACACACCGAGATCAAGTCCCAGCATGCCTTGTCCATCGAATAAACTTAATGCGTATGGATTACCCAATTCGCGGAGCCAGCCGATCGCTTTTTGGCGATCATCTTTATAGTTCATTCCCACAACGCGGATCCCTTGCGATGCTAACTGATTCAAATATTGGTGCTCAGCACGGCAAGTCGGGCACCATGTCGCCCAGACATTCAATAAAATTGGCTGCCCTTGGATCAGTACCTTGGTGTCATATTCCTGCCCCGGATTTTCCAAGGATTCCAAACGGAAAACAGGCACTGGCTTACCAATCAAGGCAGACTCTAGCAAGCGGGGATCATCCCCTTCCGCATTACGTACCAATTGCCATAACAGCACGGCAGCAATCACCGCAAAGATAACAAAAGGAATTAAAAAGACTTTGCGATTCATACAGCTTCCCCTTGTAGCTTGCGACGACGATAACGCGAATCAAACAAGCAGCATAACGCGCCTACTGCCATAAATACGCCACCCGCCCATATCCAGCGGACAAACGGTTTATAGTACAAACGCAGTGTCCACACATTTGGGGAGATCTCCTCACCCAGAGCCGCGTATAAATCACGGGTGATCCCGCCATCAATAGCGGCTTCTGTCATCACTGCACGGCTGGTGCTATAAAAACGTTTTTCTGGATGCAACGTGGTGAGCACCTTGTCATTCTCTTTCACCGTGATAGTACCAATCACCCCTTGATAGTTTGGACCATCCGCTTCATGTACCCCATTAAATACAAAGGTATATCCACGAATAGCAATGCTATCATCCGGCTTCATTTTCACATCACGTTCAATACTGTAATTCTGGCTAAAGGCGATCCCCACGATAGTCACCGCCAAACCAAGGTGAGCCAGTACCATTCCCCAATAGCTTGAGGTCAGTTTGATTTTTTTACTGATGCGCACCTTCATTTCAGCGAAGGCCAAAATAACAATCCAGCACGCCATCATTAAGCCCAGCACTGTCAGCGCTTCAACTCGGTCTTGCATTAGCCAAGGCAGCAAGAAAGAGAGAATGAGTGTCAGCACTAACGCCATCAGCAGCAATTTGCGGATAGCCGCAGGACGATCACGTCCCCAGCGCACTAGCGGTCCAATACCTAGTAACAGCGCAAAAGGTACCATCAAGGCGATAAACATAGTGTTGAAGAACGGCTCACCAATCGAAATCGTTCCCAAACCAATTTGTTTATGGATAAGCGGCAGCAATGTGCCTAACAACACCACCAACATGGCGGCTGTCAAAATCACGTTATTCCCTAATAGCAGGGATTCACGGGACCATAATGCGTTATTCACCTTAGAACGTACTTTATGGCCACGTATCGCAAAGACAAGCAGCGAGCCGCCGATCACCAATACCATAAAAGCAAGAATAAATAGCCCTCGAGCGGGGTCAGAAGCAAAGGCGTGCACCGAAACCAATACGCCTGAACGGACTAAGAATGTACCCAATAAGCACAATGAGAAGGCAAATATCGACAATAATAGCGACCATGCTTTGAAGGTGGCGCGCTGCTCAGTGACTGATAATGAGTGGATTAAGGCAGTTCCCACTAACCACGGCATAAAGGAGGCATTTTCTACCGGATCCCAGAACCACCAGCCCCCCAGCCTAATTCGTAGTATGCCCACGCCGACCCTAACATAATTCCCAGTGTTAAGAAGAACCATGCTGCTAGCGTCCAAGGGCGTGCAAAACGGGTAAAGGAGCTATCTAAGCGCCCACTGAGTAATGCAGCGATGGCGAAGGCGAAGGCCACCGAGAAGCCCACATAGCCCATGTACAGTAATGGCGGGTGGAAAATCAGTCCTGGGTCTTGCAGCAGTGGGTTTAAGTCACGACCTTCAATCGGGAAGGAGGGCAAGGTGCGAGAGAATGGGTTTGAGGTAAAAATGATAAACAGCAAAAAACCGACGCTCACCATACCCATTACCGCGAGCACTCGCGCCACAATATCCAGAGGCATACGATAACTAAATAACGCCACCGCAAATGTCCAGCCGCTCATGAGCAGTACCCACAGCAATAGAGACCCTTCATGAGCGCCCCATGTTGCCGCCACACGGTACCAAATCGGTAATTGCGTGTTGGAGTTATTTGCCACGTAAGTGACGGAGAAATCATTTACCACAAAGGCATTAATTAAGACTAAAAATGCCCCTGCAATAAACAGGAAAAGCAGCCAAGCTAGTGGTCTAGATGCCGCCATCAGGCGGGCATCATTACGTGCCACACCCCACAGAGGATAAAAAGAGAGTAATACAGAGACCCCTAATGCTAAACACAGAAGGATATTACCAATCTCAGGGATCATGATGCATTGTCCTTATACATTGCAGCAGGACGTTTATGGTTTTCTTGCATCGCTTGCTCAATTTCTGGTGGCGTGTAGTTTTCATCATGTTTGGCTAACACTTCTTTCGCCATCACATGGTTATTTGGTTCTAATTCCCCTTGCACCACCACACCCTGCCCCTCTTTGAATAAATCAGGCAAGATACCGTCATAGCTCACGTCAATTTCGGCTTCCGCATCATAAACGGTAAAAGTCACTTTCAGCGAGTCTGGGTCGCGCACAACGGAGCCAGGCATCACCATGCCACCCACGCGTAAACGCTGCCCGACTTCAGGTACTTTTTGCGTTTCTCGCTTCCCGTAAATCACTTCACCGGGGGTATAAAACAGGTCGATACTGGAACTTAAGGCGTATAGCACCAATGAAAAAGTCAGCCCAACACCTAAAATAATGGATGAAACCAACCACAGTCGGTTACGGCGACGAATATTCACATCCCCTCCCTGCGCGCTCTAGCGGCTTTTTGTCTTGCTTCTCGCGCTTGTTGCTGAACAATCGCGCTAAAAATCATTTTTCGTTGAATATAGGTATGGATACACAATGCTGCTAATGGCAAAAGGGTTAGCGCAACCGCTAACCAAACATAAAATCCATATCCACCCATGGCGATGAAGTCACTCCAAGAGGCAAATGCACTATTCATTATGATTTCCTCTCATGGCTATTTTCTCGCTTAGTCATCAGTTCCAGTACCCAAGGTCGGTTACGCTCTAACATTAACAGTTGGTTACGCAGACGAATTAGTGTCAACGAAATAAACAGGAATAAATACCCCAAAATAGCTAAACGTAATGGTGTACGCATCGCTGGGTTAATGCTTTCTTGCATACGTGTTGATGGTTGATGCAGAGTTTGCCACCACTCAACTGAGTAGTGAATAATCGGCAAATTGATCACCCCAATTAACACTAAAATGGCAGCCGCTTTTCCTGCTGTACGGCGGTCATCAAATGCGTGCCACAGGGCAATGATCCCAACATATAAGAATAACAGGATCAATTCAGATGTCAGGCGCGCATCCCATACCCACCAAGCTCCCCACATTGGTTTACCCCATGTGGCGCCGGTGACAAGCGCGATAAAGGTGAATACAGCGCCGACGGGTGCCATTGCAGCAATAGCTAACTCAGAAATTTTCATCTGCCACACAAGACCGATGAACGCCGTGATAGCCATAGTGGCATAAATCCCCATCGACCACATGGCCGCGGGGACGTGAATATAAATGATCCGGTAGCTATCACTCTGTGTTTTATCGGTTGGTGCAAAACCAAAGCCCCAAACCCAGCCCACCGCCAGAAAGATCACACTTAACACAATGAACCATGGAGCCAGTCGCCCACATATTCTATATAAGTTCATTGGAATTGCTAATTGGTGAAGCTTTTTCCACATAGTTAATAGCCCCGATTTATCTCACAAAATGCTGTGCATTAATAATAGCTACAATACACAAAAACCACGTAATTTTATTGATTTATCACAAATACAACTTAGGCTAGCTGACTCAATTAGCCAGCTAGCCTATTTCTTAGAAGCCTGGTTCCACTTCTCGCATATCTGGTAACTTATGCGCAATACCTTTATGGCAATCAATACAGGTTTTTCCGTCTTTTAACGCTTGGTCATGCATTTTTGCAGCGACACTTTTTTGAGCGGTAAAATCCATATAGTCGAAGTTGTGGCAGTTACGACACTCTTGGGAGTTATTATCCTTCATCCGCCGCCACTCGTTCTGCGCCATTTCTAGACGATGAGCTTCAAATTTTTGTGGTGTATCAATCACGCCAAAAATCTTACCGTATAACTCTTTACTGGCTTTGATTTTTCTCACCATTTTTGGCACAAACTCATGAGGTACGTGGCAATCAGGGCATGTCGCTCTCACCCCACTACGGTTAGTATAGTGAATGGTATCCATATACTCTTCGTAGACGTTTTCACGCATTTCATGGCAGCTAATACAGAACTCTTCCGTGTTCGCTTTTTCCATTCCGGTATTGAAACCGCCCCAGAAAATAACACCGCCAACGAAACCGATAATCAACAACGTTCCCAACGCTAAACGGCTTGGGCGCCACCACCACTGCCAAACTCGGCGAATGATCCCCGGTTTATCACTTTTATTAGTCATATCCGCCCCTTATTTCCCGAAGCCTTTAGATGGGGTAAAGGTATTATCGATAATCGGCGCAGTATCAGATTGAGGAACATGACACTGTAAGCAGAAATAACGATTTGGTGCCACTTCACCTAATACTTTACCAGTTGCATCCATAAAGTGTGTTGGGCTAATACGTGGTGCGCCAGTGGTACGATAATTTTCCACACCATGGCACTGCAAACAACGGTTTGTGTTCGTGGTAATTTGGTACCCTTCAACACTGTGAGGGATCATCGGTGGCTGGTTAACGTAGTTCAGTGCCATTTTTTCCTGCTCTTTAGGAATATGAATGCCACTTTCTGGTGTGCCTGACACTTCTGGTGATTGAGCCAGATCGACGCCATTCGCCGACCATGCAAAACTGCTCACGACAACGGCCATACCCGCTATCCAACGGCTTAAAGTTCTTTTCAGGACAGGGTTTTTCATGATTTAGCTCCCGAACTCCATTTTAGTGTTATTTTAAAAACGTCCTCAGAACAGACATCAATACAGCGACCACACGTCGTGCAATCTTTCGCCGTGATCTGTGCTGGGGCTTGTTTATCAAGAACCGGAACGCGCAAAACTTGCGGCTCAGGACAAACGTGGAAACAATCCATACAGCGATTACACTGCTCTTTTTTATGGGCGGTCACGACTAAAGCCCCTTTACACCCCGCGACACCATACAGTGCGCCGAGTGGGCATAAGTGACCACACCAACCATGTTCCACGACCAATAAATCGAATAAAAAAAGTGCAACTAAAACTAAAGCGCCGCTACCAAAACCAAAAATCAAGCTACGTCCCATCAGAGAAACGGGGTTAATCCATTCCCAAAGCAACGTACCTGTTAATGCCGATCCCAACAAAATGACACCCAGCAAAACATAGCGGATGTAACGTGGGATCGTGGCGGATTGATTGAATTCGAATTTTCGACGTAGCCATGCCGCCGCATCCGTGACCGGATTAACAGGGCACACCCAACTACAGAAAACCCGTTTTCCTAACAGGGCATACACCCCCAAAACAATCCCGGCACCGATTAACGCGGAGATCCCCGGTAAGTAACCACTTGCTAAGCTTTCAAAAGTAATTAGCGGATCCGTCAATGGGATCGTATCCAGCAATAAGCTGCTACTGTAATTGCCATGTAAGATCCACACGCCTAACCATGGACCACTCAAAAACATGGCTAACACTAACAACTGACTGGTACGTCTTAATACCAACCATTTATGGCTTCCCCACCACCCTTTTTTCGCCAGAGCCTCACGTCCGGCATCGTGCTTACGATTTGCCATTGTTTCCCTCCAGCCAACCAAAACGGTAATGGTGACCTAATTCCCCCTTCGCCAGCGAACGTGGCAATACTTTAATTGCTGATTCCTCAAGCACACACGCTTGTTCGCATTTACCGCACCCCGTACAGTAATTACTGTTCACAGTCGGCAAGAAACGCGCGTGTTTACCGGTTCGATGGTTTTGTTCAAGTTCCAGTGTGATAGCTTCGTCAATCACAGGGCAAACTCGGTAGCACACATCGCATCGTAACCCTTGAAAGTTCAAGCAGTTCTCTTGGTCGAGTAACACTGCTAGCCCCATACGAGCATCATTGATAGAAGCAATATCCTTATCCAACGCACCACTTGGGCACACTTTGGCGCAAGGAATGTCTTCACACATTTCGCACGGGTTTTCGCGAGCAATAAAATACGGTGTACCCGCTGCCATGCCAGACGCCAACGTAGCAAGCTTCAACATGTCGTAAGGACACGCTTGCACACATTGACCACAGCGTACACAGGCACTTGCAAAGGCACTTTCGTCTAAGGCACCCGGCGGGCGAAGATGCACTCCGCTCGCTCGGGAGGTTTGTTGCTGAAGCCCCAGTACCACACCAACAGCCGCCAGTCCACCCGCTGCGCGAGCAACATCACGCAAAAAACGGCGGCGACTATTCTGGGAACTCGGTTTCTGGGACATACGCAATTACACCTTTTCCAATTTAACTGCACATTTCTTGTAATCCGTCTCTTTCGATAGCGGATCCGTTGCATCCAGAGTGAGGTTATTCACTAACTGAGATGCATCGAAGAATGCCATATAAATCAAACCTTTTGGTGGGCGGTTACGACCACGAGTTTCCACGGTTGAGAGCACTTCCCCACGGCGAGAAAGCACTTTCACTTTATCCCCACGGCGCAAGTCTTTCGCTTTTGCATCCAGCGGGTTCATAAACACCACGGACTCAGGGAATGCACGGTGCAACTCAGGCACGCGACGAGTCATACTGCCAGTATGCCAATGTTCAAGAACGCGTCCTGTGGATAACCATAAATCGTATTCAGCATCTGGCGCTTCTGCGGCTGGTTCAAATGGCAGTGCGAAAATCACCGCTTTACCATCTGGCTTGCCGTAGAATTGGAAACCTTGCCCAGCTTTTACGTAAGGGTCATTACCTTCGCTGTAGCGCCATTGGGTCTCTTTGCCATCCACAACTGGCCAGCGGATACCGCGAGCTTTGTGGTATGCATCGAAATCCGCTAAGTCATGACCATGACCACGACCGAAACTTGCGTACTCCTCAAACAGCCCTTTTTGCAGGTAGAAGCCGAGTTCACGAGATTCATCATTCAGCTGGTCAGCCGCCAGTTCTGTAATTGGGAATTTGGTCACTGATTCGTTAGCAAACAGAATGTCGTATAACGTTTTTCCGCGATATTCTGGTTTCTTCGCTAATAACTCTTCCGGCCAAACGTCTTCCGCTTTGAAGCGACGAGAGAACAGCACCATCTGCATTAAGTCAGATTTTGCTTCGCCCGGTGCTGGCACTTGTTGACGCCAGAATTGTGTACGACGCTCTGCGTTACCGTATGCTCCTTCTTTTTCTACCCACATCGCTGTCGGTAAAATCAGGTCAGCAGACAGTGCGCTGACAGTTGGGTATGGGTCTGAAACCACAATAAAGTTGCGTGGGTCGCGCCAACCTGGCATACGCTCTTCATTAATATTTGGACCCGCCTGCATATTGTTATTGCACATCACCCAATAGAAATTGAGCTTGCCATCTTTTAATGCGCGGTCTTGAGCAACAGCGTGTAATCCCACTTTTTCTGGGATAGTTCCCGCTGGTAATTTCCACACGTTTTCCACTTTTTCACGGTGTTTTTCGTTGGTGACCACCATGTCGGCTGGTAAACGGTGAGAGAACGTCCCCACTTCACGCGCAGTACCACAGGCTGACGGTTGACCTGTTAAGGAGAACGGTCCACAACCTGGTTGAGAAATTTTACCGGTCAATAAGTGCAGGTTGTATGCCAAGTTATTCGCCCAGACGCCACGCGTGTGCTGGTTGAAGCCCATTGTCCAGTAGGAAACGACTTTCACGTTAGGATCTGCATACAGCTTAGCTAGCGCTTCTAACTGATCTTTCGGAACACCCGTCATTTCAGCGGTTTTGTCGAGGGTATATTCCGCAACAAACGCTTTGTAATCTTCGAATGTCATTGGATCAGAGGCATCCGAACCTGGGTTTTTCGCCTTTTGCTCTAAAGGATGCGTTGGACGTAAACCATAACCAATATCAGTAACCCCACGACGTAAATTAACGTGTTTATCAAGGAAGTCCTGATTCACCGCATTGTTTTGAATAATGTAGTTAGCGATGTAGTTGAGGATCACTAAGTCTGATTGCGGCGTAAAGACAATGCCGTTATCCGCTAATTCGAAGCTACGGTGTTTAAATGTAGACAGTACAGCGACACGAACATCAGGGTTAGATAGACGACGGTTGGTGATACGCGACCATAAAATTGGGTGCATTTCCGCCATGTTCGAACCCCACAGCACGAAAGCATCCGCATGTTCGATATCATCGTAACAGCCCATCGGTTCATCCATACCAAAGGTACGCATAAAGCCTACAACCGCTGATGCCATACAGTGACGTGCATTTGGGTCTAAGTTATTTGAACGGAAGCCACCTTTAAATAGTTTGGATGCAGCATAACCTTCCCAAACCGTCCACTGACCGGAACCAAACATTCCGATACCTTCAGGACCTTTCTCTTTGAGGGTGGTTTTGACTTTCTCTTCCATCACATCAAAGGCTTTTTCCCATGTAATTGGGGTAAATTCACCGTTTTTATCGTACTCACCGTCTTTCATACGCAAAAGCGGTTGAGTTAAACGGTCTTTTCCGTACATGATTTTTGGTAGGAAATAGCCTTTGATGCAGTTCAGACCACGGTTTACAGGAGCTTCAGGGTCACCTTGGCTCGCAACGATACGTCCGTTTTGCGTTCCAACTAAAACCCCACAGCCTGTACCGCAGAAACGGCAAGGTGCTTTATCCCATTTAATGCTTTCTTGCTGACCAACCACTGCTTTCGCAATACTTGGTACGCCAACGCCTGCCGCCGCAGCAGCGGCCGCTATCGCATTGGCTTTCATAAAGCTACGACGACTGAGTTTCATACTTTTTCCTCACATTGCTCATCCTGCTGGTGATAAACCAGTGAAACATCCAATACACCATCGATATCACGGATAAAATCGATAGTATCTAAAAGCGTTTTGCTGTCTTCCCCTTCCACAACCACAATTAACTTGCCATTTTCAGGGGAGGAAATAGCCACTTCGCAGTTGGGTTCTTGATGTAATTCATCTGTCACAGCTGGAATGCGTTCACTTTTGACTTGAACAATCAAACTGCAAACTTGCCAGTTATTGTGCATCTTCATGCTCCATGGTAATGGCTGATACAGGACATCCTGCGACACATGCGCCACAACCTGTACAACCCTGCATATCAATGTTTGGCTGGTAAATACCGGCCAGTGATGGACGAAAGGCGATCACTTGAGGCTCACAACTGTCTTCACAACGACGACATTCAATCGATTTGTACGCCAGACAGTGTTGCCCAATGGCAATCTTGATATTCCAAGGCTGGGTATTTTGAGGAAGGAATATAGGCTCAGGACAGGCCTCTGCACATGCATAACAGAATGTGCATTCACCACGCTGAAAATCGACCATGGGATAGCCACCAGGACCCGGTTGCAAAATTGCCGTTTCACAACTCTTGATACACTGGTTACAACGAGTGCACTGTTCAATAAAACGTGCTTCGCTACCACTCCATGGTGGTCGAATTACGGGTGCAGCATTACGCCAAGCCCCCGTTAAAACTCCCCTACGGGTGATATCAACCATGTTTATTTCCTTTACATTGCCCAACCAAAAACTGCTAAAAGAGACTGATAAACCGTACTTTTTATATGATTATTTATTGTGAATATTAATTAGCTAACTATCAAAAATACATACTACCTAGTAGGTAAACTAACTTTTGGCGTTATTATGAAGAAAATAGTCATTCTTTGACGTTTCACATCGAAGACACTGTACAAATATCGAGAAAGGCAGATTTGAGGTCGTTTTATAATTATTCATTAACATTTAATAAATATGATTTGCGAATTTAAACCTTATTTTTAATAGTCAAATTTATAATTAATGAAAACATATACCACTAAAGTAGTATATCATGAGCACTTTTACAAAAAACTATATTTACTTTTTTTGATTTTACGCACGTTTTAATTCAAAAATTAACCAACTTATTAATCCATTGTATTAGTAAAAATATAATTAATTATAAATATCAGCATGATAATGAAAAACTCAAAGTGTAAATAACAATCATTATTATTTAATGATTTAATCCATACTCTGCGTTAAAAAATAAAATTTAATATTTTTTTATTTATTCAATTTTCTCCATTTTTATTATTTTTCATCGATTAAAAAGTAAACTCATTTTAATTATTGATCAAAGACAATATTTTTTGTGTGGTTTTTTGCTAATTATATAAGTTGGCAATTGTCTGATAGCAATAGTGCGATTGTTATCAAATATAAAAATAAATACAGCTAATGGGATGGCTGGCTTAAAAACACTCGAGGCCCTTATGGCAAAGATAAGAAATAATGCACTGTACCTACTGAGTGTGCTTGCAGGGATATTTCTATTTACCTCTGTACAGGCACAAACTCCAACAAAAGATTCCACATCAACCATCAACGCTCGAAACGAAACGTTTGAAGCGGCACACCCTGATCAATACCATTCATGGCGAGCAACTTCAGAACAATCACAACGAGAAGATGCACTGGCTGAAGATCCTCGCCTCGTCATCTTATGGGCAGGTTATCCTTTCTCTCGTGACTACAATAAACCTCGTGGTCACGCCTATGCGATTATCGATGTTCGTGAAACACTGCGGACTGGCGCGCCAAAAAATGCTGAAGATGGTCCTCTTCCTATGGCATGTTGGAGCTGTAAAAGCCCTGACGTTGCTCGATTAATTCAGGAACATGGGGAAGATGGCTACTTCAAAGGCAAATGGGCAAAAGGAGGCCCTGAAGTCGTCAACGTATTGGGCTGTGCAGATTGCCACAAAACAGACTCACCTGAGTTTGTCAAAGGTAAGCCTGAACTCACTCTTTCTCGCCCATACGCAGAACGTGCCATGGAAGCTATCGGTAAACCATTCGATAAAGCGAGCCGCTTCGACCAACAATCTATGGTATGCGGTCAATGCCACGTTGAATACTATTTCTCTGGCGAAACTAAAGCCGTGAAATTCCCTTGGGATAACGGCACCAAAGTCGAAGACATGGAAGTGTACTACGACAACATTGCCTTCTCTGATTGGACAAACTCCCTGTCTAAAGCCCCAATGCTCAAAGCCCAACACCCTGAGTATGAAACTTGGAGCGCAGGTATCCACGGCAAAAACAATGTGACCTGTATTGACTGCCACATGCCAAAACTGCAAAACGAAAAAGGGGAACTGTATACCAGCCATAAAATCGGTAATCCATTCGATAACTTTGAACAAACCTGTAGTAGCTGTCATACCCAAAGCAAAGAGCAACTTCAGAGTATCGTTGCTGAGCGTAAAAAAGCTATCCAAGAGATGAAAATCAAAGTGGAAGATCAGTTAGTACGCGCTCACTTTGAAGCTAAAGCAGCTTGGGATGCAGGCGCAACCGATGCTGAAATGAAAGATATCCTTGCTGATATCCGTCATGCGCAGTGGCGTTGGGATTTAGCTATCGCGTCACACGGTATCCACATGCATGCACCAGATGAAGGGTTACGTATGCTTGGTGGGGCAATGGATAAAGCCGCAGATGCCCGAGCCAAACTGGCGCGTTTACTGGGTTCAAAAGGCATTACTCATGAAATCGCGATCCCAGATATCTCCACCAAAGATAAAGCGCAACAAGCCATCGGCTTGGATATGCAGAAAATTAATGCCGAAAAACAAGAGTTTTTAAAGACTGTGGTACCTGAATGGGATGCACAAGCTCGTAAAAACGACCTGTTAGCCAAATAACCACTCACCCCAGTTCGCTGGGGTGCGATAACCAATGGAGTGAATATGAGCGTACTACGTTCGTTATTAACTGCTGGGGTGCTGGCGTCAGGCTTGTTATGGGCGATATCCGCGTCGGCAACACCACAAATGGCTGAAGAAGCTAACAAAGACGGTCGTTGGCAAGTTACGCAGCAGCGTAATCCAGACAATGCTTGCCTTGATTGCCATAAACCCGATAAAGAAGGGATGCATGGCACTCATGCTGAGGTCATTAACCCGAATAATAATTTGCCGGTAACGTGCACCAATTGTCACGGCAAACCGGGTCCCAATCACCGTGAAGGCGTCAAAGACGTCATGCGGTTTAATGATCCAATGTACAGCGTGGAACAACAAAATAGCGTCTGTTTATCTTGCCACTTACCTGAACAACTGCAAAAAGCGTTTTGGCCCCACGATGTTCACGTGACCAAAGTGGCTTGCGCGAGTTGTCATGACCTCCATCCTAAGCAAGACACCATGAAAGTGCTGAACGATAAAGGTAAGGTCAAAATCTGCGTGGATTGTCACTCAGATCAGCGAGATAACCCGAACTTTAACCCCGCTGCGGTGAATGTTCTTAAGGAGCAGCCATGAGTTGTTCTCGTCGTCAATTCATAATCTATTCAGGCGCACTGGCGGCGGTAGGCGGTGTGGCGGGGCATTCTCTCGCCAATACCATGAAAGTTGACGGGGTGCGATATGGCATGATCCACGATGAAACACTGTGTATCGGCTGTACCGCCTGTATGGATGCATGTCGGGAAGTCAACCAAGTTCCAGAAGGCGTATCACGCCTAACGATTATTCGTAGTGAACCCATCGGCCAATTTCCTGACGTCAAATATAGGTTCTTCCGCCACTCTTGCCAACATTGCGAACATGCCCCTTGTGTCGATGTCTGTCCTACAGGGGCTTCATTCATCGATAAAACCACGGGGATTGTGGACGTAAACCCTGACCTATGTGTTGGTTGTCAATACTGTATTGCCGCCTGCCCTTACCGCGTCAGATTTATTCATCCCATCAGCAAAACCGCCGATAAATGCGATTTTTGCCGTAAAACCAATCTCAAAAAAGGGAAGCAACCAGCTTGTGTCGAAGCCTGCCCAACCAAAGCGTTGGTGTTTGGTAATTTAGATGATCCAAACAGTGCGGTATCACTAATGCTCCATGAAAAACCGACCTATCGATTCAAAATTGCACTGGGAACGAAACCCAAAATGTACCGAGTTCCCTTTAAATATGGGGAGGTTAGCCAATGACAACCACTTCAGCTTTTCATTTTGAGTCGTTAGTCTGGGACTGGCCTATCGCCGTTTACCTGTTTTTGATTGGTATCTCTGCGGGGTTAGTGGTTCTGGCAGTATTGATGCGCCAATATGTACCCAATGCTGCCACCAGCAATAGTACTATCATGCGTACAACGCTAATTTTAGCGCCGACCACCATTATTCTTGGTCTACTGATCCTCATTTTCCACTTAACCCGTCCATGGACGTTCTGGAAATTGATGTTTCACTACAGCCCAACTTCTGTGATGTCCATGGGGGTAATGCTGTTCCAAGTTTACATGGCGGTGTTAGTGGTTTGGCTGGCTAAAATTTATGAGCAAGAACTCGTTGGGCTACAACAAAAATGGCTACCTAAGCTAACGATAGTGCCTCGCGTTTTAGGCTGGCTAAGTCGCATCATGCGCGGGTTAGATATTGCTATGCTAGTCTTAGCCGTATTACTGGGCGCTTATACGGGATTCTTGTTATCAGCCCTCAAATCCTATCCGTTCTTAAACAACCCAATATTACCGGCTCTATTTCTCTTTTCGGGAATTTCGTCGGGACTGGCGGTGAGTTTACTGGCAATTGCCCTACGCTATCGCAAGAATGTTCATAACCCTGAAACGGTCTTTTTACACCGCGTAGAAAGCTTCGTTGTCTGGTTAGAGATATTTTTGCTAGCGGCCTTCTTTGTGGGGCTAGCGCTCGGTGATGATGGCAAACTGCGTTCATTAATTGCGGCATTAGGCGGAGGTTTCTGGACGTGGTGGTTCTGGCTTGGCGTCGTGGGGATTGGTTTTGTTATTCCCCTCCTGTTGAAAAAATGGCAACAACAAGGTAGCCAAGCTTTTCGGGTTATTGTGGTCAGTGGCGCAAGCTTAATTGGCGTGTTTTTCCTGCGTTTTTTCGTCCTGTACGCAGGGCAACTGACAGTCGCATAACCGACTTAAAATAAAGGTGATACTTGGAAATTTTCCTTCCCGAAATAGGGTTTATCAGCTTGCTACTGGCGCTGTGTATCACCGGCTATCATACCCTATTGGGGTTTATCGGCGTTTTCAGGCACGTCCCGAGGCAAATGTCTCAGGGCGTGCTCTGGACGTCTTTGCAATTCACTTTTTTATTAACTGCGTTTCTCTGTTTAACCGCCAGCTTTGTATTCAGTGATTTTTCCGTTATTTATGTGGCTCAGCATAGCCATAGTTTATCCCCCCTAGTGATTAAAATTGCTGCCGTTTGGGGAGGGCACGAAGGTTCGCTGCTGCTGTGGGTTCTGTTTTTCTCTGGCTGGACTACCTTATTTGCATGGCGTTATCGCCGCCAAAATAGCCCATTTTTCCCTTTAACGTTGTGTGTACTGGCTGCTATATGCACGGCGTTATTGCTGTTTGTTGTGTTCTATTCCAACCCATTTGAACGCCTGTTTCCGCCTGCAATTGAAGGTCGCGACCTCAACCCGATGCTGCAACATTGGGGACTAATTTTACACCCGCCGCTACTTTACCTTGGTTACAGCGGATTGATGCTAGTGGCAGCGTTAGTGCTCGCATCATTAATGGCGACACCTACCCTACTTCCCGAAAATTTCAGCCAGACTATTGCTCAGTTGTGTTGTCGATTTGCGGTACCAAGTTGGTGCATACTCACTAGCGGTATCATCCTCGGTTCTTGGTGGGCATACAGTGAATTAGGCTGGGGAGGATGGTGGTTTTGGGATCCTGTTGAAAACGCCTCTTTACTTCCTTGGCTTTCTGCCACGGCATTACTACACAGCTTATCTATCACTCGCCGAACAGGGCTATATCGCCACTGGAGCCTGTTGCTGGCGATTATCACATTAATTTTAGCGCTGCTCGGTACACTGATTGTCCGCTCTGGGATCTTAGTGTCCGTTCATGCATTTGCCTTAGATAACGTGCGTGCCGTTCCGCTATTTTTACTCTTTAGCGTTTTAAGCCTTGGTGCTCTGTTTATTTATGGTTGGAAGGCGAAATTTCCCCCTCAAGAGCCTCGGCGCAAAACATCGCGAGAAATCTATTTATTACTGACTTTGATTTTGTTTACCGCGGTTTTATGTATCGTACTGACTGGCACCTTATACCCGATGCTCTATGGTTTATTAGGGTTAGGTAAGATCTCGGTGGGCGCCCCCTATTTCAATCAGACATTACTGCCATTTGGCCTGTTGATGCTGGTGGTAATAGCGCTTGCCACGCTCAAATATCGCGATATTGCCAAGAACGGAAATCACAAACTACATCAGCGACTGTCGATGATTGTTCAGCAAAAATTCCCTGCTATTGTCGCCCACGCTGGGGTTGTGATGTTCGCTATGGGAATTGCCCTTTCCTCAACACAGAAATCAGAAATCAGCCAAAATATCGCCGTCGGGCAATCAATCTCAGTTGGCGGATATCAATTCCAATTTCAACAATTACAACTGGCAGCTGAATCTAACTACACCACCGAGAAAGCGCTGATCCACGTCAGTCAAAATGCAGGTCAAAATGGCTTTGATCTTATCACTGAACGCCGCCTGTATATGGCTCGCCAGCAACTGATGATAGAACCGGGGATCCACTGGGGATGGTTGCGATCTTGGTATGTGGTGCTGGGAGAAAAAACGGGCACTGAGCGCTATGCGATGCGTTTTTATGTACAAGAAGGCATTCAATGGATTTGGGGTGGTGGATTTGTGATGTGCTTAGGTGCGCTGATGAGTTGGTTTAGGGGGCGGAAGCATGATTAAAAAAATCGTTATGCTGTTTCTGCTCTTGTGCTCCTTGAATGTTCACGCCCAAATAGTGGATACATGGGCATTTAATTCCAATGAGGAGCAGGAATTATCCTTGCAGATTGCTTCACAACTACGTTGCCCGCAATGCCAAAACCAAAATTTATTAGAATCTAATGCACCTACCGCGGTCAGCATGCGCCATCAAGTCTTTAAAATGGTTTCTGAAGGAAAAAGTGAATCTCAGATTAAACGCTATATGACCGAGCGTTATGGTGACTTTGTTTTATATAATCCCCCATTAACGCTTAGTACCCTACTATTATGGTTACTTCCCGTATTTGCTGTTCTTTGTATTATCTTTATTTTATGGAAAACATTAAAAGTAAAAAATAAAATTAATCAGCCCATTATTTTATTAGATAATGCGATTCCATTAATAGAAAAATACAACCAGACTCACTCTGACATACAGTTATTACCGGCTATCAATAATGAAAAAACACTTCAGCATTCTCATTGGAATAAGATAAGTAACACCCTTATTCTCATCATAATCTGCATTATGATAGCGGGATATTTTTTATTACCGCGATTCCATTCAACACTTGATTTATATCAAAGACAAAATGACCCTATCTTGCTATTCACACCATTGGAGCGTGAAACGCAGGATCTACAACGTTTACAAGCAGATATTCGACAATCCCCTGAAAACAGTGAGCTTTGGGCTGTTTTAGGTGAATACTATCTTTATCAAAATAGCTATGAAAATGCCTTAATTGCCTATGGCTACGCACTCAAATATCGCGGAGAGAATACCCAACTCTATGCCGCAATTGCCACGGTGATGTATTACCAAGCCGGACAAGTGGTTACAAATGACACACAAAAAATGATAGACAAAGCATTAAGTCTAGATAAGAATGAAGTCACCGCATTGATGTTATTAGCCTCAGATGCCTTTATCAATGCCAATTACACAACGGCGATTAATATCTGGCAAAACCTACTTGATAGTAATAATCCTAGAGTCAATCGCGCTCAAATTATTGAAGCCATTCACATGGCTAAATTAATGGAAAATAGTGGGAAACAGTGAATACAAATAATAAAGGCTCCTGAACCTTTATTACCTCGCGGTATCCATAATTGATAAAAAATAATAATAAGTTTATTTATTAAATATAATAATCTAGAAAAATATCATGACGAATAAGATGCTTTCTATCTTAGTGATTATTCTTATCGCAGGAGGATCATTTCTTGCAGGAGTAATGGCTAACTACACACCTGATTTAGATGTTATCAAGAAATCAGAGCGGGCTGTGGAAGACCTGCTGAGTTTCCCTAAAACCGTCGAATTTAAAGATGTGAAATACCATGTCATCAGAGAGACCTCTGATCGCGGTATGCTAGGCTATGTTTGTGGTCAAGTTCTGGTATTTGATGCAAAAAATAGCTATAGCTACAAACGTTTTATGGTGAAAACGTATCTAAATGAAGATGGTAGAAATGTCGTTTCTATTCCACTATTGGATAGAGACGAAATGGAGTTTCCGATCGAGGAATTTAATTATTTGTGGCGTAAAAATTGTCAGAATAGATAATTATACTTAATTGAATATTATCTATCCCCTACGAAATTAATGATTTTTCTCGGTACTTTATTTACAGCAACATGAAGGCTTGCCTGTTAATTCTGCTTCTTGGATTGGCGGGCATTTCACTGTGCCATAAGAACAAAATACGCAGCAATCCCCTTCTAATGGCTTTAATAAGACGCCGCAACCTGTGCATTCATAAAACCACTGACAAGCATTGGTTGGCATCTCTTCCATTTTCAAACACCCACATTCTGGGCATGTAATTTCAGACATCAATTCAATTTTGGCTTGACTCATTTGATACTCGATAGGGTCTTTCACAATAAATAATACTATTTATCTTACAAAATCATGTTGCTCTTATCCTTGCGCCAAATTAGGTTTCCCACACAAAATAAAAATGCAGTTCCAATAGCATTTCCCGCAAGGTTGATATACAGTTTTCCACTTTTTTCAAAGCACCCTAGATTTTGGAGGCGAAATGTTTATTGGTTTTGACTACGGAACATCTAACTGCTCCGTCGCAATCATGAAAGATGGTAAACCGCAATTGTTACCCCTTGAAGGCAGCAATTTTTATATTCCATCAACCTTGTGTGCGCCGACAAGAGAATCGGTTTCAGAGCACTTATTTCGCCATCTGAATATTTCTCCGACAGACTCAGTTGGTCAGCAAATCCTCCGACGCTCTATTGCGTTTAATCAGGATGAAGGCATTGAACTGGAGCCGGAAGATATTGTTTTCGGGCAAGCTGCGCTGGACTTATATTTAAGCGATCCTCGTGATGTCTACTATGTAAAATCACCTAAGTCTTTTTTAGGTGCATCAGGCTTACACGAAACCCAAGTCAGTTTCTTCGAAGATTTAGTGTGCGCCATGATGGCAAATATCAAGCATACTGCCGAAGCAAGTACCCAACAAACCATCACTGACACCGTGATTGGTCGCCCAATTAACTTCCATGGACGTGGTGGCGAGCTAGCGAATCAGCAAGCGGAAGCTATCTTATTAAAAGCCGCTAAACGTGCTGGATTTCAGAATATTGCGTTCCAGTTTGAGCCCGTTGCCGCAGGGTTAGAGTATGAATCCACCCTCACCAAAGATCAGACCATTTTAGTGGTGGATATTGGTGGGGGAACCACCGACTGCTCACTGATCCAAATGGGGCCTAGTTACAAAGATAGCCACGATCGTACAAGTTCTTTGCTAGCACATACAGGTCAACGTGTTGGCGGAAACGATCTGGATATTTTCATTGCCTTAAAACAGTTAATGCAGCTTTTTGGTATGGAAAGCCAATATCAATCGGGAATCAAAATGCCTCTATTGCAGTTTTGGAACCCGATTGCCATTAATAATGTGGAAGCGCAAAAAGAGTTTTATTCTCGCGCGAACCTCAATGCATTAACCCGCTTACAACAAGATGCTCAAGAGCCAGCCTTGCTGGCACGTTTGCTCGAGGTTTATCACCAAACGCTGGGTTACAGCATAGTACGCAAAGCGGAAGAGGCGAAAATCGCACTCTCTGATGAGCAAAATTACTTGGCGAAAATTGCATTATCAAAAGAGCTGCTTGAAGTGAATATTGGACGTGATCAGTTAATTGATGCGATTGAATCACCAAAAAGCAAAATGATTGAGTTGGTGAAAGAAGCCGTTGTACAAGGAGGCGTTCAACCGGACGCTATTTTTGTCACCGGGGGTAGCGCTCGCTCGCCTATCTTACATCAAGCGATTCAAGAACAACTGCCGAACATTCCCATTGTTCGTGGTGATGACTTTGGCTCGGTTACCGCTGGGTTAGCCCGTTGGGCGCAAACCTGCTTTAAATAATCGACTTCCCAATGCCGTTTGTGCGGCATTGGGTTTTCACGATCCTCAACTATTCCTCGAGTAAACGCCCCTCTTTTAAGTAGCTGATTTTATTTGCCATTAACTGAGCTTCATCTTCACTATGAGTTACCAACAGTGCTGTTTGCCCCGCCGCACGTAAAATATCCCGCACTTCTTGCCCTAAGCGTTTTCGGCTATCTGGATCAAGGCTAGAAAGCGGTTCATCCAGCAACAGTACCGCTGGCTGTGGCGCTAACGCTCGTGCTAATGCAATACGCTGCTGCTGACCACCCGACATTTCGTGAGGATAGCGTTCCGCTAAACCGCTCAATTCAACCAAGGTTAATAGTTGTTGAACGCGAGCGTGTTGCTGCTCTTTAGGCTGTTTTCTTAGCCCAAATGCCACGTTCTGCGCCGCCGTTAAATGAGGAAACAAGGCATAATCTTGGAAAACCATCCCAACATTACGCTGCTCAGGCGGCAAATGAAGGTTTGGACCCGCAACACAGCGCCCACCCACGTAGATGGTTCCTTGCTCTACCTGCTCAAACCCAGCAATCGCTCTCAAGGCAGTGGTTTTTCCGCATCCTGAAGCCCCAAGTAAACAGCCAATTTCCCCAGCATCAATATGCAAAGAGAAACCATTAAGTACATGGTTACGTTGATGTTTGCTGCCATAAGAAACATGGACATTGTCAAGAACTAAGGTTGAATCAGACACCGAAGACATTCCTTAACATAATCATTTTTATTGAGACGACCGTTTTGATTGAGATGATGTCAGCTGACTGCGCGCTAGGAGGATCACAGGCAATGTCCCTGCCAGCACAATTAATAGTGCCGCAATCGCGCCCTCTTCATAGGTTCCTCGCGCTGCCTCTGCATATAATGAGGTTGCCAACGTCTCAAAATTCACCGGACGTAAAAGTAATGTGGTCGGCAACTCTTTCATCGCATCCGCAAAAACCAATAAAGCACTGGTGACAAGTGCCGGACGTAATAGCGGAAGGTGCACTCGAAAGAACGTTCGCAGCTCGCTTTCCCCTAACAGCCTTGAGGCTTGTTCCATACTCGGCGGAATACGGGTTAACCCAGCATCAATCGCCCCAATGGAGATCGCCATAAATCGAATTGAGCAGCAGATAACCAATAAAATTCCCGTAGATAACAGCGGTAATCCTCGAAAATCCAATAGCTCCGCCAGAAAATTATCCAGCGCCATACCCGGTGTTAACAAACCAATCGCTAATACCGTTCCTGGTACTGCATAACCCAGCGACGCAATTTTCATTAAGGCTCGTCGCCATTCTTGAGATGAACCAGAAATTGCACTCGCTCTGGCATACCACGCTACCACAATGCTCACCAACGTCACCACGACGGTGACACCCGCCGCTAGCAATAATGAGTTTTGTAGTGATTGCAACAGGCTGCTTGAGATTGTCATGCTGTCACTGATGCGTTTAAGGCTTTCCCATCCCAAAAAAAGTGCCGGTGCTAAAAAGCCTAACACCACCGGTAGCGCGGTGACACACGTGGCTAATATAGCTCGCCATCCAGTTAAACGCGATGGCAAGATCCCACGCATTTGCCGCCCAGTACTGTAACGCTGATTTTTTCGACCGTAATATTCTAACGCTAACAGCAAGATAATCACTGTTAACATCGAGCAGGCAATTTGCGCCGCAGCGGGTAGATCAGAGCGAGTCACCCATGTGGTGTACACCGTCACGGTCAATGTATTCACACCTAAAAATTCCGATGCGCCGATATCATTGAGGGTTTCCAGCAGAGCGAGGCTAGTACCCACTACTAAGGCAGGTCGCGCCATAGGTAACGCCACTCGGAAAAATGTTCCCGTGGAACTGAGCCCAAGGGTTCGAGCCGCTTCCAGCAAATGGGCTGGCTGGCTCATAAACATGGCTCGCATGGTCAAGTAAACATAGGGATAAAGCACCAGACCCAGCAGCAAAATGGCGCCCGTCATCGAACGAAGATCAGGAAGGCGGAATTGGCGCGGCGAGTCGTACCCTAACACGCTACGAATAAATTCTTGAATCGGTCCAATAGGATGCAGTAAATCTAACCATGCAAACGCTACAATGTAGGTTGGCATCGCAAGGGGCAGTAGCAGCGCCCAGCTAAACAGCTTTCGACCAGGAAAATCAAACGCGGTCACCAGCCAGGCACACCCCGCCCCAATGGTCATCACCATGGCACCAACACCCAGCAGTAAAATTAAGGTATTTAAGGTGGCATCGGGAAGCACATAGCGCATCAAATGTTCCCAATGGCTGAATCCAGAGCTTGCGGCCAGACCCAATAAAAACAACAAAGGGGTCAGAACGCCAAGCGTAATGACCACCACGGAAAGAGTTAATGGCGAGAAACCGACGCGCGGCAGCCCGAAAGCCCCGCGCGTAGAGGTTAAGCCAGTTTTATTGATCGAATCCAACTTTATCTACCAACTGACTCGCTTGTTTACGGTATTTCACAATTTCAGTAAGTGGGAGGGTATCCACATTGATTTCCCCAATTGCGTTATTGATAGTGGCATCCAGTGGAACGCCTTTGCGAATTGGGTATTCATAGTTTGCTTGCGCGTACAGCTGTTGTGCAGGAACAGAAACCAGATATTCCATCAACTTAACCGCTTCTGCTTTATGAGGAGCATGGCGCGCAACGGCTGCACCAGTGATGTTGACGTGCGTACCGCCATCGGTAAAGGTTGGCTGAACCACTTTGATAGCATCTCCCCATTTACGTGCGTCAGTGCCCTCTTTGGCATTTTTCATGTGACCCACATAGTAAGAGTTCGCTAAACCGACATCGCAGATACCGCCAAGGATATCACGAGCGACATCACGGTCTCCGCCCGTTGCTTTACGTGCTAAGTTAGCTTTCACACCGCGTAACCACGCTTCCGTTTTCGCTTCACCGTCGTGGGCAATCATTGCTGCCACTAACGCTGTGTTATACGGGTGCTGGCCTGCGCGGATACAAATTTTGTCTTTCCATTTAGGGTCGGCTAAATCTTCATACGTGATGCTAGTTAACGGTAAATCTTTTTCCGCATACAGCACTCGAGCACGCATCGATAAACCAAACCATTGGTTATCTTTGTCGCGTAATGAAGCTGGAATAGCATCAGTTAATACTTTTGAATCAACAGGCTGCGTAACACCTGCTTCAACTAAATCGATGAGGTTACCCGCATCCACCGTCATTAATAAGTCTGCGGGGGAGTTTTTACCTTCCGCTTTGACGCGCTCTAACATGCCGTCTTTGACATAGACAGTGTTGACGTCAATGGCAGTTTCTTTGGTAAAGGCATCCAGCAGTGGCTGGATCAGCCCCGGCTCACGAGTGGTATATAACGTTAGGGAATCTTTTGCCATGGCAGGCAATGCGCAGGTAACAATAAGCGATGAGGCCAACGTAATTAAACGCGTTTTATTACGTAAAAAATACATTTTTTTCAACATGTTGCTATCTTCTCCAAGGTGAAGTGATGCTTAAACTAGTATATTGAGTATTTTTAACTGGTCGAAAAAAGTATATTGATAACCAATCTCGTTTGCAAATTATTTTCATCGGTTAATAATACGCATTAATGATTATTAAAATTTATTTATAATTTATTATTTGGCATTTATTCTTTTTTGAAGGATTTTTTGTGGGTGGTCTGCGGTCTGTATTCAGAGTTTGTAGAATAAAATCCAAGATTACCAAAACGATAATGATGACCATATTCTACAATAATATTAATGGGTTGAGGTCTCTGTGATGGGAAAATGATAAAAGATCTACTGCTCCCCTATCGCAACGGATCATCCGAATTTCTGCTGAGCATATGAATCTTTATTTAACGCAAAAAGGCTCAAGATATTTCTTCTTGAGCCTTTTCATCTATCTAATTCAATTCACTAATCGTACATAAATGTCACGCCAATCACCGACTGCACTTTCCCTGCCGTCACCTGACCTTGGGTTCTTGAATATCGCGCGCTTAGTCCTAAGTTCACCGCTGAACTTCCTACTCGACCTAACTGAACGTTTTGGTTTGCTGGAATTGCATTACCATTGCGAACCATTTGGATCCCTACTCCTTTTGCGGCATTAGCACCAGACAGTGTATTAGCAAAAATATTGCTGCTCGTATCGGTTGTTCCCGTTAAATAGTAGGAGATATTTTGGCTCGAAGCACAATAGATAGATAACGGTACCGGCTGAGCGCTTCCTGGATATTCCGGTAAGTTAACGACCACATTACGCGAAGAAACATCACAACCACCAATAGGCACCACAACATCATTGTTGGCATACAAATTCCATGTAAAGGTCGATGTATTGACGTTACCGCCCCCTACTATGTTAGAACCAACTTGGTACATTACCAATGTCGCAAAGTGGGTTCCTCGGTTAACCACTACACCACCCGCAGCAGAAATTGGAGTTAAATACAATTGGGTATTCCATGCTGTGTAATTGCCCGATGGAAAATCTTGCTGGTGAGTTGGGTTAGTCAAAGGGAACGTATAGCTTGAGCCATAATACCGTAATGAGCCTCGAAAGTTATTCAATACTCCACCATAAGCGGAACCACGGATCATGTTCACTTGGTCACGTCGCGCTGATGGGTCATCGTTCTTACAAAATATTGAATTCGATAAATCGACCACTAAGTTTTGACCAGCTTGAACACTTGGCTGCAAGTTAACATACGCATTGGCAGTCACTGGGCTTTGTGTGTAGCTTAAAACGTTTCCTGTTGAGTCGTAACAGGTAAAAGCATACACCGAAGAAACACCGGCAAAATAGATAAATGCGTTAATAAAGATTAATTTAACTAGCTGTTTTATATTCATAATATTGCTCACAGATACGTGTAGGTGACATCAATTGCCGCTTGGATGGTGCCTTGTGTCGCCCCGCCTCTCACCGATATTGCCCTTACCTGTAAAGGAAAACTGGTTGAAAGCGTTGCATCGCTGACTGGCATGCGTTTTTGTGCGCCGTTATTTAAGTTATTACCCGATGAATCTTGAAGTTGCAGCTGGATATTGCCTGCCGTACCTTGGTTTTTGTAGTATCCCACCGAATCAGCGACACCTTTAAAGGTCGCCATAACCACTGATGTACCAACAGGGCAATTGGTCAAATCCAACGACACCGTATGCCAATCCGATGCTGATCCCGGAGAGGTTAAATTGAACGTGTAAAGATCACCCAAATCCACATTGGCCGTCTTAGTTGATACCGTACAAGGCTTTGCAACAACGCTCCCATTGACCGTCACAGTTACGTCAGCCGCGTGTGTGGAGGTTATTGATGAAGATAACAGCCCCAAAAATAAAGCTGTCATCATTGTTGATTTATACGTCATTCATCGCATCCTCTATTTACTGGAATTCAAGCGTAAATGTGGCGGTTGCTCGAATATGCCCTGCCGTAACGGGCAATTTTGACGCCATTAAACGTGCATTGAAATTGAGCGTATTGGCTTTTCCTGCCACTAAAGGCGTCCATGCAATATTATTTGAGTCCGCATTGAGGACTAATGGATTTTTAGCACTGTCTAAAATCTGAATGCCTGCCCCTGTTGCATTTGCGCTGCCGGGTTCTAATGCCAACAAGGTTTTGTTACTCGAGTCTGCAATACCGACAAACCCAACTTTGACTGCCGTTACCGCAGAACCGCAAGGTGTTAGCTCAATACGAAACGGCACTGTTGGCGTCACTTCCCCCACTGAGTGCAGCTGTTTCACCGCATTCAGGAGCAAATCTACCACTTGATTTTGTGAACCAGGAGCCACGGCACAAGTGTTATCTCGTACATTGCCTGTAATGTTAATGGTGCTATCCGCCGCCAATGCATTGGAACACAAGCACAAAGAGGTCAACATTGAGGCAAAGAAAATATTCGATTTATCAAACACTATGGGCTCCTTAGAGGCACTCGGCACTATACTTACTGAGGATTTCATATTGGCTTTCTGCTGGCAGTGTGTAATTGACCTTACACTGAGCATCCGCCCCATCTCCCCAACGTGCGATTAATTGTCCGGTTAACGGCAAACCAGTTAAGTAAACTTGCCCATCTTCCGCCACAATATTGCCACCACTATTTTCACCAGAAGAAACAACCGAGCCGAATGGCACTGGTTTTCCATGGCGAGTTAATGTCATCAGCACTTTGACCCCAACTTTCGGTTGGAAATCAGCGCGAACGACAGCGCCACGAGTTGGCACCACATTCAGAACGGGATCATCCAGATCCACGTTATTCGCTAACGTATTGGTATTCAAAGCAATACGGTTTTCACGATATTCAGTGGCATAAGGTAATACCGCATAGCCCCGCCAGTCAGTCTCAACCCCGGTTTGGTTTTCGACTTTCACATGTCCCGCACCCGGCGCTTTCACTAATACCACGGTATCGTTCATTGGTTGGCTCAGCGTTAATCCATTTTCATGAGCTAAGACGCCCCCACTCACACCGTAGTAAACTTGGCGAATGTTATCGGCATAGCTATAACCGACGTTGGCGTTTCCATAAGCCCCGCGATAGTTCAGTGACGTATAGCCTGTCCCCGAAGAGTTACCTTGTCCACCGCCTGCATACCCAGCTTGAACGCTATAACTTAAGTTATTGTCTTCCAATAACGTTCCGTATAAACCGGCGGTGTTGTTTACGCGACCTTTGAGATCGTGAGAAACGTTGTAACTTGCGCTGGCATTACGCCAGATAGACTGACTGTCTGAACGTAACCAATGGCTAAAGGGAATGTTGACGTTCAATGCCAGCATTTGGTCGTTGCCATCCTGCCATGAGTTTTTGGACAGACTGTAACTTAATCCCCAACTAATCCCTTTAATCAGGGTGTTAATCCCTACCTGTAATTGCTTATCCGCTTTACTGGTATTCCAATACGTTTCATGACTTCCCGTCACATACATAGTGGATTGCTCACCCAACTGCTGGGTTAGAGTTAACTGAATTTTTTCGCGCTTGTTATAAGCTAAGTTGTAATAGTCAGAAAACTTAGGTGTCACTTGGATAATGCCGTCTTGCGTCGCAAGGTTATACCCTGACATCCGTTTGTACGTCGTATCCGCAAATGAGTAGTAACCCTTTGTCGAATACCGATAACCCGCCAGCTGAATAATCGTGCCCGTTTCATTCAGAGATTTGTTATATAAGAAACGAATTGACTGACCTTGATGGTTGCTGTCATCCGGTAATTTGGCATTGGCATGGGTAATATCGATAGATAGCGCCCCAAAGACACCGATATTTTTACCTATCCCTGCGTTAAAAGCTTGGTAACGATTGGCTAACTGAGTTCCACCATAGAGCGTCCAGCCATATGACAAACCGTGCAGTAACGTGGTTTGTAAGAATGTCGGTTTTTCCTGATTGCCGCTTCCCGAACGGTAATCCCCTACAGTGACGGCATATTGTGTATGCCCTTCACGTTGGAGCAACGGAACGGATGAATATGGCACGGTGAAGCTCTGTACGGATCCATCCGCTTCCGTGATAGTCACATGCAAATCACCACTATTCCCCGCAGAATAGAGATCGTTAATCACAAACGGTCCCGGTGGGAATGTGTTGCGATAGATCTCATAGCCATTTTGCTTAACAGAGACATCCGCTGTACCGCGAGCGATCCCTCGGATCACGGGCGCAAATCCTTTTTGGCTTTCAGGCAACATATTATCGTCCGAGGCTAATTGAATGCCTCGGAAGTTAACACTGTCGAAAATTTCTCCCGGAGTGTAGCTATCACCCAATGTTAAACGAGAGCGGATCACATTGATGCCACGCTCTAAATAGGTATTGATATGCTCCCAGCGAGTTTCGCTATTTGCTGTGCCTGTGCTGTGGCTCCATGTGGAGTTATCCCGTAAGCGCCATGCACCAAAGTTTAAACCACTTTGTAGATTCAAATAGTTATAGCTACTGTGCTTTCCGTCTTGATTACGTGCGCTGCTTCCCGTCAGGCTATAGTTTAAAATCCCTGCCGTGATCCCTGAATCCCAAAGCTCTGGAGGAATAAAACCTCGCGCTTTGTCTTTCATAAACAGTTGTGGAACGGTGATATATAACCGTTGCAAGCCCACATCAAATCTCGCCGTTGAATCCTTCACGGTGGATGATAATGGTTCACAGGTATCTTTGGGCTTCGTCTGTAATTCTGGCAGCGCTAATGTATTGATCCCCATCTTGGCCAATTCATTAGGCGTCAAGCAAGGGGACAGCTGTTTATCATTTTTATCCAGAACAAAATTCACATCCCGGGTGAGTAAATAGCCATCATTAAGATAAACATCAACACGATAAGTCCCTTCAGGAACTTCTTGCCCTTGTTCAAACGCAGATAAATCTGCGACTGCTGAAGGATCATCCGCTAAGAAACGAGGGTTAAAATATAACTCTGCCGTCGCCCATGTTGGATAAAGGCATGCGCCTATCAAGAATGCCAGCGGAACCAAAGGAAAATGGCGTTCGAATCTGCATCCCAAAAATGATCCTTTTTTTGAAATTAATAGCCCTTTTTCAGATGTCAGATGTGACATGTCCCCTCCGCTCAACAATGTTGCTCAGCAAATTTCCAATTTGGAATGATGTTTAATTATTTTCGAGAAATACAAACGTAAGTTTTTACTGCATTTTTCCTGTCATTTTCGGCGTTAGTGCGCCGTAATCATTAATGGTTTGGTAGCTAATAGCACCATTTCCATTGGAAGGAACATTCACTGACGCATCACCAAATGGAGGAACAAGCACGTTATCCAATTTTGCTGCACCGATTTTTAAATCTGTAACTGTGGCAAAATAAGGCGTTGGGTTAACCACAATCAGTGAGCTACCTTGGCGCTTAAAGCGTAATTCTTCAGCCACTTTATCCGGCGCAATAGAGAGACCTGTAGGACGGTAATACAATTTAATGCGGCTAATAATCGCTAACTGCAACGTATTCTCGCTCATGTTCGCTTTGTCCATTGCTGGAATCGCTTTCACATTCAGCCAAAACAGCGTTTCTCTATCTTTCGGTAATTGGTTATTGGTCGCATCAATAATGCGCAATGTATTTTCTTTAACGCCTTTCATCGTAAAAAGAGGCGGAGTGATCGCAAATTGGCTATCTTTTTGACCATTGGCATTTTCAACCCACGATTGGATCAGAAAAACGCCCTTTTCATCATTATTGGTCACGGCAAGTTGAACCTGCTTTTGATCCGCAGGATAAATCACTCGCGTTGCACCTAATGCAACACCTGCATAAACCTGAGTGGATACGGTCGAACAGAGTAAAAGTAATAAGGCGGTAATGAACTTATATGTTTTTCTGGTTTTCATGTTTACATCTGTCCTTTTTTTACTAAAAAATGAAATAAATATGTCACTGTCTTTTTCGATATTTTTATTCATAAGTCAGTGAGAATAGTGCTTGAGCATTCGCTTTTCCGCCCATGATGTTCTCGCTTGTCGAGCGATACTTAGCAACAAAGTGCAATGTCATATCCCCATCACGCAGATTCGCCACTTTGAGTGGAGCACTATTCACCGGAATTAAGGTATTTTTTGAATCAAAAATGGCAACTCCCACACCTTTCGCGGTGTTAGGCCCATCACCGATGGAAAAAATATCTGGGTTCCTTTCATTAGCCACACCGTTGAAGGTAATGGATACATACTCGCTAACTGCATTGCTACACTCTCGGAGGTGAAGATCAAACGCCGTCGGTGCTGAATCTTGACCTGGAGCCTTGAATGCATTGGTGCGCACTTGTCCCATATTCACTACCAAATTACGGTCTGAAGTTTCAACAGTGCAGCCTTCTGCAATTAATTCCCCTTGAAAGCGCATCCCACCACCAGGAAGTTGAACTTTCCATTTATTCCCAGCTTGCAAAAATGGAGAAAACAGAAGGAGTGAAACTGCCAGCAGCTCTCTCATAAACTTCCACCTTTTGGTTCGTGAATAAAAGCCATCCTTGGCTTATCAAATGGGATATCCCTAATCCTTTTTAGTGATTACTCGTATTGAACAGCGAAGGTTGCATCTGCGTTAGCAACACCAGCAGTTGTTGCACCCAGTGCGAAGTAACGAGCTTGGAATGGCAGAACGTTTGCACCGTCATTCAGAGTGATAGGGTTACTGAATGTTGCACCATCCAGACCCAGAGGCGCGCTCTTACCATCTAAAATTTGGATACCAACGTTAGTCGCTGCACCTGAAGCTGAAGAAGCTACAGATAAAACAGTTGGGTTAGTTGCATCTGCAGCAACACCGGTAAAGGCAACTTTTGCAGAAGTAGCAACTGTTGTATCACAGTCGTTTAATTGGATGTTGAAACCAACAGAACCACTGGTATCGCCCAATTTAGCTAATTTAGCTGTACGAACTTGACCTAAACGAACAGTTTGCTCTACAGAACCAGCATCAACAGCACACGCTGCATTCACTAGCTCACCTTTAAAGTGTACCTGGCCGCCGTTTACGGTTGTTGTTGCAGCCATTGCAGCGACTGAACCTAAAGATAAAGCTGAAATAACAACAAGTGCTAGTGATTTAACTTTCATAATATTTCCTTATGTATATTTATTAAGTACAACTTGATAGAAAAAACAAATACAGACTTCATGACACCATAATTAAAACGACCGAATTTAATTAAATTGCCTAAAACAATTTAATTAAATTTGAATGATTTTAAAAAATAAGGGTCTGTCACTCTATTTTCGAGTGTTTGTATACACTAGAATCAAACAGATACTTCATTTTTTCGAAGAAAACATCAATATCTCGGCTACTCATCTCAAGTGCATTAAATAGTATGATAAGCTTGTCAAATGATATATTATTCACACCGTTTTCATATCGAGATATTTGCTGTTGGCTTACATTAATACGCTTTGCCAATTCACTTCCTGTTAATCCTGTGCGCCTACGGTAGTCTTTTAACATCCTGCCAATATTATTTGATAATGGTTCATAGTCTCGCATTTCAAACCTCTCAGATCATATTTCGCTGATTATTTTTTTATATTATCGATATAGGAAAATACGCTTCAGCTGTTATTAAGTTATAGAATTAAAACTGTAGTTAAAAATTGTTTTTTTCGATCGAAAAAGAGCTATTTGATATACGCAGGCTATCAATCATAAATATTAATTCATTTAAATCAATAAATAATCAAATATGAGTAAAATAATAAAACATAAAAATCAACACTTTACGAGCATCTAAAAATACCAAAATAAATAATTGAAGATATTTCTTTAAATGAAATAAGGCGCGCATAACACGATATACATGTTAAATAGACACAATAATTTACAATAAGGACCATTATATAAAAATAAAACCGTTAATTAATGAAAAGCAATAACCACAAAATTACAATTAATTCGCAAAGATAAAAATAAAAACAAATCAAAAAAAGATAATCAAAATTAGAATATCAAATAATTTATAATAAAACAGCATAAAATACCAATAACCCCAAAACCCCAATTACGAGTTGAAAATAACTTTCAATAAAAACAAAAAACTAAATTCATTATAGTCGCATATAAGAATAATCCTAGTAAGAGTTGAATAAATATGTAAGTAATTATTACACCATCAATTTAACCTTTATTTCGTGTTTTTAATTATATTGTTTAAATTAAATTTAATAACTTTATAACCTTGTGTGTTAAATAACCAAGAACACATAAAAAACATCAAAAAAACCTATTCATTAATTAAAAACTCTTTATTTAATGATTTATTTCACTCGAGTCATTGAACTAAACGAACAAGATACACATTAAAGATAGTTTAGAAATAGTAATACAATTGATCAGTATAAATACTAGGTAATATTGAATGAATTATTTATAGAGCTCCTAGGAACGCTGGCTCGCCAATGTTGTGTGAGTTGAGCCGATAGGATTAGAAAATGATTGGATAAGAAAAGCAGTAAAGATACTCGGAATAACAGAAGGGAAATCGGTGTTATTTAGAAATGTCGTTGATATGCCTTTAGAGGATCAAATAAACCACCCACATAGGGGTGGTTAGAATTTAAAACAATTAGGATACTGCACTTACCTTCTCTAAAATTACTGGAATATTTTTATACGCAGGAATACCACATTGAGGGTCAAAGTTATCAAGTGCTATCAAATTATTTGCTTCAGGAAAATAAGTGGCAACACAGCGATCAGCCATATCATAGATAACCACTTTTAGGTTATCTAAACGACGTTTAGTCCTATTTTGCCGATTATCTAAGGCAATAACATTGACTCTATCACCAGCAGATAATTTTTGTTTTTTTGCCTGAGCTTCACTGATAAAAATGACGTCTCTCTGTCCAAAAACACCACGATAGCGGTCATTCATTCCATAAATAGTTGTATTGTACTGGTCATGACTACGTATAGTTGCCAAAACTAATTCGCTATGTGTCGCAGACTCTGGATCTTCAATGACACCTTCAGTTGTTATAAAGTTTGCTTTACCTGATTGAGTTAACCACTTACGCTGAGCCGCTGCATTTGTTAAATGAAAACCTCCAGGAATTCGGATTCTTTTATTGTAATCTTCAAAACCTGGTAATACAGCTTCCATTGCATCACGAATTTTATCGTAATCATCAATGAAATCATCCCATTCAACTTTTGAGTTAGGAATCGTCGCTTTGGCAAGACCAGCAACAATTGCACATTCCGATTTTAAATATGGGCTAGCAGGTTTTAGCTTGCCATGTGAAGCATGTACCATTGACATAGAATCCTCAACAGTAATGCTTTGCGGACCTGATTTTTGAATATCTACTTCTGTACGACCTAATACAGGAAATAAAAATGTATTCTTTGCCGTCAACAAATGTGATCGATTAAGTTTGGTCCCAATATGAACAGCCATATCAAGTTTTTTCATTCCGCTGTAGCATGCATCTTTATCTGGCATAGCAACTGCAAGGTTTCCCCCCATACAAATCAATGCGTTTACTTTGCATTCAGAGATTGCTTGCATGCTAGCCACGGCTGCATGACCAAAAGCGATAGGAGGCTTAAAACCAAAGCGTTGCTCAATTTTATCGATAAAAGATTGGCTTGGTTTTTCGGTTATTCCAACAGTGCGATCGCCTTGCACATTAGAATGCCCTCTCAATGGGCAAATTCCCGCACCATCTCGACCAATATTACCTTTCAATAATAAAAGATTGATTAGTTGCTGAATATTTTGAGTACCATGCTGGTGCTGCGTAATTCCCATGCCATAACAGATAATGGTATTTTTTGCCTCGATATAAAGTTGAGCAATTTGTTCTATTTCATCACGAGTCATGCCACTCACCGATAAAATATCATCCCAAGAAGTAGTGAGCACATCTTGCTTAAGGTTATCAAAACCAACGGTATGAGTGCTTATAAATTCACTATCTAATATAGGCGCTTGACCTCTTGCTATAGCCGCATCGTGGTA
This sequence comes from Providencia sp. wls1916, assembly GCF_009706585.1. NCBI lineage: Bacteria > Pseudomonadati > Pseudomonadota > Gammaproteobacteria > Enterobacterales > Morganellaceae > Providencia > Providencia sp. wls1916. Next base: position 3,054 of record NZ_WLUL01000011.1, on the reverse strand, counting down.
CTCAATAATAATGCGAATGACACCTTTAATTAATGCAGTATCTCCACCGATTCTAACTTTATAGTAATATCCTGCGAGAGGCGTGGACTCTAGCGTCAACATTTCAATTGGATCTTGCGGATAAGCAAATCGTTCTAATCCTCTTTCTTTTAAAGGGTTAATTGCGATAATTTTGGCACCTCGTTTTGATACTTCACGAAGTGAGCTGAGCATTCGAGGATGATTAGTTCCTGGATTATGTCCAATACAAATTACTAAATCAGCCTTGTCAAAATCATCAAGTAATACCGTACCTTTACCCACACCTATTGAGGCTGCAAGACCGACACTTGTCGGCTCATGGCACATATTTGAACAATCCGGAAAATTGTTAGTTCCATACTCTCTGGCAAAAAGCTGATATAAAAACGCAGCTTCATTTGAAGTTCGACCTGAAGTATAAAATTCAACCGAATTAGGATCTGAGTAATTTGATAACCGCTGACCTATTTGAGCAAAAGCATCGTTCCATTCAATTTTTTCATAGCGATCTGTTTGCTCATTATATTTCATTGGGTGAGTTAGACGACCTTCATTTTCCAAGTCATAGTCATCCCACGTTAACAATTCACTAACGGTATGTTTCGCAAAGAACTCAAGTGTTGCTCTCTTTGCCGTGGCTTCCCATGCCATCGCTTTTGCACCATTTTCACAGACATCAAACGATGCACTATGTTTAGGGTCAGGCCATGCACAACCGGGGCAGTCAAAACCTTGAGGCTTATTCATTTCAAACATAGTAATAATATCGGGTACAATATCCATCTGCTCGCGTATAGCTTCAGCGACAGCTTTAACTGCTCCCCAGCCTGCCGCAGGTCCAGTGTAATTTTCGATTTTTTCTTTCATTTTCATTACTCTTTTAAATTTAAATGTAACAAGAAATAAACGTTATTTTATTACAGTGTAATTATGATTAATGTGGAGTGACGAATACCGACTTATCTTTTTTTGAATATAATTCAAAAATAAAATGTTATTTCATAGATAACATATCAAATAGGATTATTAATAATAAGGAATTATCTTCCATTAATAATTTTTATTTTATTGGCTATAGATTAAAACTCTAATGAATTAAAAAAATATAACATTATCAAATGAATATGTGATTTTATATACATAATCTTGCTCTATTTTAAACAAACAGGACGTTTTTCAATATAATATAATTCAATTAATGAAGTGTTAAATAACAAAATTAACAGTTAAATATTATATGGTTTAGTTTGAGCAGAAAGCACCATATTCATCACCTAACAAGGATATCAACATCCAAAACCCACAACTATTTTAGGTATTAATGATGAATTACCTTATAGTTGAATAGGTAGACGTTAATTAAACGAAGAAAGGCTAAAATCAGCTGATTCCATGAATTTCAGGCATAAAAAAAGACATCCTGTGATGTCTATTGATATGCGCTTGCTTGAGAATGGTACCCTACAGGATTCGAACACAAGTCAATTAACGTTGTTTTATAATGAAAATATCGTATTCGATAAATTTTATACCAACAAATATACCAACAATTATTTTTCTATCATAATGCCGAAGCTTTTCTACTTCCCTGAAATCGACATCTTCGCCAACTCAGGATTATTGGCCTGAAAGATAGATAGCGGCAATTCAACCTTACGACCATTTTGATCTTCCACCGCTTTAACCACTTCAAATTCAGCAACATCTTCACACGGAATTTCCAATCCTGCAAACGTGGCACGAGTGGCGCTAGAATCGCCAAAAGGTTCCACTTCCAGTACCGTATCCCCTAATACTTTTCCTTGCCCATCTTTCATTCTCAAGGTTATCTCAAGCGCACCAAACTCCGCGTGGTCTAAAACCATATGGCTACCGCCATTATCGAGGGTAAATGAGTAACCACAGTAGCCTTGGTTAATAAAATTTGAGCTCGTATGTGTGATGCTTGCATAACGCTGTTGCTCTTCAGCCAAGCTAAATGTACTAACTGCCAATAAACTCATCGCAAATATACTTTTTATCTTATTCATTACGTTACCTTTAGTTATCTTTTATCATCCTCGCTACCACAAGCGATGGTAGCGAGCATCTAGATTTATTGCTGGTTGGTTTGCAATCCGCCTTTAGTACGGTCTTTTTCTTTCCAACGTGGACGTTTTTTACCTGATAATTCTTTTTGCTGGTTCCAATAACCTATCGGATAGCGTTTGACGATAGTCCCGTTGACACCAATATCAACTGACGAATATTGCCCGTTATTAATGGTTCCTTTTTGGACATAAGCGTTAGGGCTACAAGTGCCTGTATCGCGTTGTTGCCAGTTTCCGTCAGTTCTTGCCACGATATAAAAATCACCAAATGCACAACCTGACGCGGATTTATGATTCAGTACAGCAACATAATGTTTGGTTGAGCCCACAATCCTACAGGTGCTGTTTTGGCTTCCACACACTTGCCATAAGGTTTTACCGCCATCGCCTTTATACTCCCAAATGGTATTTTTAGGGGGCTGGCTGGTGGCAGAGGCGGGTGATGTCATCAACCACAATGAGGCCAATACAGTCACAAATACATATCTTTTCATTATAAATTCCTATCAACATAAATAGAAACGTCAGATTGACGCTTGATGAACACCGTCTAATGGGTGCTTGGTTTTCCCTGATATGGCGTATTCGGTGGCTATCTTGTGAAGGGTGAATAAGGTATCCACAATAAAAATTGCTGATCATGTTTAATGTTATGGCTAGCGGTTTAATCGCATTGAAACCCAGTGACGAATTCGTCGATGAAGATAAAAGGCAATACCACTGGCGATAAGCAAATCAACCAGCAATATCGTGGTGGCTATATTTTCAGTAAAACCGTATAGCCAACCGGATGACATGATAATCAGTAGGCTAGAGAAGGCTAATCCGATAATGATGGACGAGATAATGGCAATTAATTTGGGGTTGAAATGGATTCTATAATCAATCCCCTTAAAGGCACTTAAAATCCACAAGCCTAATTGCGCCAAGAGTTGTGGGATAA